>NZ_JENA01000131.1 GCF_000586015.1 Candidatus Synechococcus spongiarum SH4
CGTCCCGCAGGGGGGGATTCATCTGCGCCAGGGCGCCGAGGCGCCCATAAGCTGAACGGTTCAGCAGCAGGTGCTGGGGCGTCACCTCCGTGGACACCAGCGCTGTTTTCTCCCTGCGCAACAACTCGGCCTCCACACCCGTGGACAGGTGCAACACGTGGAGCCGCCTCTGGAAACGCCGACTCAACCGGAGGGCATGGCGGGTGGCCAGCAGGGCCGCCTCCGGGTCCTGGATGATGGAATGAAGGTCGGCAGGGCGGGGGTCTGTGGCCAGAAATTGCTCACGCCGTTGCCGGATCCGCTGCTGGTCTTCCCCATGGACGGCAATGAGCTTATCGCCCCGGGCAAAGACCGCCTCCTGCACCGCCGGGTCGCTGCACTCCAGCACCCCATGGCCCGTCCCCATGAACATCTTGATGCCACAGGCCCGGGCCAGTGGACCTTGGTCGTCCTGCTCCAATACGGGCAGGTTGGCGCCATCGCCACAGGCCCCCAGGAAAAAGCCGTAATGCACACGGCTCACCGCCGCGGCCCGCTCCAGCTTGGCGTTCAGGCTGGGGCCGTCGATGGTGGGGGGGCGGGTATTGGGCATCTCCAGGAAACTGGTCACCCCGCCCCGGAGGCAGGCGCGGCTGGCGGTGATCAGATCCTCCTTGTGGATGAGGCCCGGATCACGGAAGTGAACCTGGGGATCCACCACGCCCGGCAGCACATGGCGCCCCCCGGCATCCAGACAGGGCGTCTCCGGATCCGCCGTGACGTCTGCTCCGACGGCCTGGATGCGGCCGTCACGGATGACCAGACCACCCCGCAGCAACCGGCCGTCCGGTTGCAGGATCAAGCCGTTGTAGACCACCAGATCCTGCCCCCGCCAGGCGTCGTTCTCAACCAGTGCAGCCATGGGAATCAAATCTCTACGGCCAATCTGCCTTGCCGGCGGCCTGCTCCCCAGGGTGAGGCAGTGATCGGGAACACAAACCCGCTTCCCAAGTCCGTTGCCTTGTGCATCATTACACTGTTTCCGTAATCCCAGACGGGCGGAAACAGTGAACGCGGAAAAGCCCACCCACCGACCGACCTTGACGGGGCAGAGCCCACAGCCAATCCAGGACCCGGACGCCACCCCACCCGACCATGAGAGACCCGGTCAGGGGCAGGAGGATGGGGACACCCGGGCCGCCGTGTTGCAGGACCTGCACAACACCAACGCCGCCGGTTCCTCCCGCTGGTCCCTTCTTGGCGCTCTTGGCGCCGGCCTGCTGCGTGTTCTCGCCAGCCCCTCCGTGGTGATTCTGGCCAGTTTCATTACCCTGCGCACGCTGGTGGTGGAGGCCCGCTATATTCCCTCCGGCTCCATGCTGCCCGCCTTGCAACTGCAAGATCGCCTCCTGGTGGACAAGCTCAGCTACCGCTTCCGCATGCCGGAGCGGGGGGAGATCGTGGTGTTCCACTCCCCCTACCGCTTCGCCCCCATCGGCCATGGGGTCTCTGATCCCTTCCGGGGTCAGTGTGTCCTGACGAACTTGCCGGGGTTGGCCCGGATCTTCCAGCATCCCAAATGCGACGCCTACATCAAGCGGGTGGTGGCGCTGCCGGGTGAGCGGGTGGAGGTGGACCCCCTTGGGAACGTGTCGATCAACGGGGAGCCTCTTCCCGAACCCTACGTGGATCGCACCTGTGACGACCTGGAACGCCTTTGCCAACCCCTGTCCACTCAGGTCCCCACCGACCATGTGCTGGTGCTGGGGGACAACCGACCCAACAGCCAGGACGGGCGCTTCTGGGGATTCCTGCCCACGGACCAGGTGATCGGACGGGCTTGGCTACGCTTCTGGCCACTGGAAACCTCCGGCCCCCTGCCGCCAGCCTATGGGACGGGGTCCCTATCGGGGTCTGGCCAGCCAACGCCCTGACACCAGGCCACTGGCCACCACCCGGCCTTGAACGGTGCGCCCCGGCCAGGGACGATTGCCCCCGCCCCGTTCCGAACCCTGACGAGGCATGACCCAGGGGTCGTTGGGGGAAAAGAGCAGCCAGCGGTTGGACCCAGGCGCGAGGGTGTCCGGAGGCTGCCCCAGAAATTGCCGAGGCCCCCAGCAGAGGAGCCGCCACAGCTTTTCCACAGGGAGGCTCAGATCCTCCACCAGCGCCTTCCAGAGAAGGGGCAGCACATGGGCATATCCCGCCAGACCGGCGGGGCGCTCCTCCACGGGCCACAACTGTTGGTGGTGGTCAATAGCGCGGTGATTGACCGTAATGCAGGTGATCAACCCCTGCTGCACCGCCGCCAGCAGCGCTTGACGGTCCCGACGGTTCCCCAGGGAGGGTTGAACCCGCCAACTGTCGGACAACCTGCCGAGGCCGGAGGTATCTTCCACCAGATGCCACCAGTGGACAGCGGCGGCCATGGGGTGGGGGTGGCGCTGGAGACAGGCCACGGCGGCGGCGGTGGAAACGTTGAGCAGGCGCAGCCCCGTGGCGCCGTCCACAAGCCCGGCGGCCTGGAGAAGCTGCTGCAGGGGCAACAGCTCGCTGGCCACAGGATCCGTGGGCAGGCCAAGGCGCAGGGCATCGGCCCCTTCCCGGGCCATGCCGCCGGCTTGCAGGCGGGGATCCCGGGGCGCAACCGCCAGAGGCGATCCCTCCCCACGGCGATGGGCATCCGCCTGCCATTGCAGACCACGGAACAGAAGTTGGGGATGGCCGTGGCAGGACTCCTCCGCCAGTCCCACAGCGCCGGCCGCCAGCAATGCGCCGTGATCACTGAAATCCTGCCCGGCGCCGCCAGCGCTGAAGCTGCCCCAACTCAGCAACTCCAGGCCCTGGTGACGGCCCGTGATCAACGCCTGGGGTTGGTCGCGCCATGGGCTGGCCTGGGGGGACAGGGCCACTGCGCCATAGCCGCCCCCCAATGCCTCCACCGCCAAACGGGACAGGTTGTCCACCAGGCCATGGGCCTCCTCCAGATGGCTGTAGGGATCCACCAGGCATGGCCCCAACCACAGATCCGCCGCCGCCACCGGGGTTGCCTCCCCGACGGCGAGGCCGCCAGGGGTGGACCAGTCACGAATCCGGGCACCGTCCAGCAGCACGTCCCGGCGCCGGGGTGGTTGATGGGGCGCAGCCACCACCCACACGTCCCGCAACAGCACCTGTTCCGCCGCCGGCAACGGTTCAATGCCCGTCGTCGCCATCAGAGGGCGCCGGCGGCGGTCTCGTCCAGCACCCCCCCCAGATGCCCCGTGAGGTTCAAGCTGTACACAATCGCGGGACCATGGCCCCCTTCAGGATAGTCAATCACCGAGACCCCCCCGTTCCCCTGTTTGACGGACCAGATACGGGCCGGGGAGAGGCCCAGAAAATGGCAGAGGACCGCCTTGTTCACCGCGTCATGGGCCACCACCAGGGCGGTGTCCCCCTCCTCCAGTTCCTGGGCGATGCACTCCATGGCGGCCACAGCCCGTTGGGATACCTGCTGGATGGTTTCCCCGCCCGGGCCAGGCATCGCCGCCTGATGGGGGGCCGTCTTCCACGTGGCCAGCAACCGGGGCCACCGGGCCTGGATCTCCTGCTCCAGCTTCCCCTCCCAGAGGCCATGGCCAATTTCCAGCAGGCCTTCACAGGTGGCGAGGGACACGCCGGGATGGTGTTCCAGCACCAGTTCCGCCGTTTCCCGGGGGCGGGCCATGGGGCTGCTGTAGGCCCGCCGGATGGGACTCCGGCGCAAGAAGGCGGCCGTCTGTTGGGCCTGCTGACGCCCGGTGGCGTTCAGCGGCACGTCAATCTGCCCTTGAAAGCGGCTCTGGCGGTTCCAGTCGGTTTCCCCATGGCGCAGCAACAGAATGCGCCCACCCCGCCGCGGACCGGGCGCCACAGGATCCAGGTGGACGGTGCTGTTGAAGGATTCCACCTGCACCGTGGCGGCTTCATCGCCGCCGGTCTGCACGTTGAGGACGCTGAGGCCGCAGTTGTTGAGACGGAGCCGGGCAAACCGTTCCGGCCCCAGGCCGAGGGCCGCCAACACCACACAGCGCAGGATGGCGTTGTGGGCCACCACCAGCACTGTCTGGTCCCGGTGGCGCCGACACAGCCGCTCCCAAAACCGCCTGGCCTGCCGGTGGAGTTCACGGATGGGCTGATGGTTGGAGCCGTCGGCCCGCTGAAGGGTCAATTGCTCCGGGTGGGTACGCCAGATGCGCTCCTCTTCGGGCCATCGCTCAAGCAATTGCTGAAGGGAGTATCCCGACCAAGGCTCCAGGTCCACCTCCAGCAGATCGTCGTCATAGACAACGGCCGGGGCAGCCCCGGAGCAGGCGCCGCACACCAGCGCCGCAGTATGGGCCGCACGGCGCAGGGGCGAAGACAACACGACATCCAAGCGAATGCCGTCCAACGCCTCCCCCGTACGGCGGGCCATGGCCTCCCCGTCGGCAGTGAGGGTGGAGTCGTCGTCACGGCCCTGGATCCTGCCCTGCACGTTGTAGGTGCTGAGGCCGTGACGCAGCAGAAGAACACGGGTCGCCAAGGGGACATCCCGACGCGGCGCCACCCTATCGAAGGATGGGCCATGGAGGGTGGTCCATCCCCGCGTGTGCGGGGAACAGTGGCCCCATCCGGGACCATCAGGCCCCGGCCTCAGGTCCATCCCCGCGTGTGCGGGGAACAGTAACAAGGGCAGGCTGAGCGACGCCCAAAAGAACGGTCCATCCCCGCGTGTGCGGGGAACAG
>NZ_JENA01000132.1 GCF_000586015.1 Candidatus Synechococcus spongiarum SH4
TCCCGCAAGACCAAAACCGGCTACAGCACCGATGCCGTGGTGCTGGAGCGCCTGGCGGGGGATCACCCGGTGGTGAACATCATCCTGCAGCATCGCACCCTCAGCAAACTGAAAGGCGCCTACGTGGATGCCCTGCCGGCCCTGGTGGAGCCCGCCACCGGGCGGGTGCATACGGATTTCAACCAGGCGGTCACCGCCACGGGGCGTCTCTCCAGCAGCAACCCCAACCTTCAGAACATTCCCATCCGCACGGCCTTCAGCCGTCAGGTGCGCCGGGCCTTTCTTCCCAAGCCTGGCTGGCAACTGATCAGCGCGGATTATTCCCAGATTGAACTGCGGATTCTGGCCCATCTCTGCGGGGAGCCCCTGCTGCTGGAGGCCTACAACCGGGGAGATGACGTCCATGGGCTCACCGCCCGGCTCCTGCTGGACAAGAAAGAGGTGAGCGCCGAAGAGCGCCGCCTGGGCAAAACCATCAACTTCGGGGTGATCTACGGCATGGGACCCCAGCGGTTTGCCCGGGCCGCCGGGGTGTCCAGGGGCGAGGCGCAGGAGTTTCTGGACCGCTACCACAACCGCTACCCGCGGGTGTTCGCGTTTCTGGAGTTGCAGGAGCGGTTGGCCCTCAGTCAGGGGTATGTGGAAACCCTGCTGGGGCGCCGGCGGCGGTTTCATTTTGCCCCCCAGGGGTTGGGGCGATACCGGGGTTGCGACCCCATGGCCATTGATCTGAACCAGGCCCGTCGTAGCGGCCTGGAAGCGCAGCAATTGCGCGCCGCCGCCAATGCCCCCATTCAAGGCTCCAGCGCCGACATCATCAAACTGGCCATGGTGCGGCTCCATGGTGCGCTGGAGCCTTTGTCCGCCCGGCTTCTGCTTCAGGTCCATGACGAACTGGTGCTGGAGGCGACGCCGGAGGTCTGTGCCCAGGTCATGGACTTGGTGCGCCACACCATGGAAACCGTTGTGGAGTTGCGGGCGCCCCTCCGGGTGGAGGCCCGTTCAGGGTCCAACTGGATGGAGGCCAAGTAGCCGGCCGGCTGGCCCCGTAACAGGCCAACCGGAGGATCGTGGCAGGAGAGGGATGACAGCCTGCCTTGACATAGCTGTCCAGGGATACAAGCCCTGCCCTTCAGGGCGGTGTCCATCCTCGGAAAACGTGCTACACTGGGGAGGCTGGCGCAAAAACCAAGCTCCGGCCCCAATCGACGCGGCGGGGCTCGCCGAGTCGTTAAACGCCTGTGGAGCTGCAGGTAAGACGGGTTCGCCCGCACTTGGCCATGAAGCAGGAACCCACCTGAAGGAGGAGGCAACCGCTGAATCCGAGAAGGAATCCCGTCCCTCTCAGGGCGGGGAGGATGTCAAGGCGACTCCATCCCCCTCCAATGGTTCTCAGGCTCCACAACACCCTCACCGACCGACAAGAGGTTTTTACCCCCCGCCATCCCCCTGCCGTCTCCATCTATTGCTGCGGGGTCACGGTGTACGACGCCTGCCATCTTGGCCATGCCCGCAGCTATATCGTCTGGGACGTGCTGCGCCGCTACTTGCGGTGGCAGGGCTTTGCAGTGCGGTTTATTCAGAACTTTACCGATATTGACGACAAGATCATCCAACGGGCCGAGGCGGAAGGCAGCAGCGTGGAGGTTGTCACCGAGCGGAACATTGCCGGCTTCTTTGCGGACATGGATTCCCTCAATATTCTGCGGGCCGACAACTATCCCCGGGCCACCCGTTGCCTGGGTCAGATTCAGGCCATGATTGCCCGGCTGGAGGCCAAGGGGGCCGCCTATTCCGCCGACGGCGACGTGTATTTTGCGGTAACAAAGGCCCGGCAGTACGGCAAGCTGAGCGGGCGGAATCTCCAGCAGCAGCAGGAAGGGGCCAGTGGTCGTCTGGCGGAGGAGGAAACGGACCGCAAGCGCCATCCTTTTGATTTTGCCCTGTGGAAACGGTCCCGATCCGACGAGCCCGGTTATCCGTCTCCATGGGGGGTGGGGCGGCCCGGGTGGCATATCGAGTGTTCCGCCATGATCCATCAGATGTTTGGGGACACCATTGATATGCATCTGGGGGGGGCGGACCTGGTTTTTCCCCACCACGAGAACGAAATCGCCCAGTCGGAAACGGCCACGGGTCGCCCCCTGGCCAACTTCTGGCTCCACAACGGCATGGTCAACGTGGACGCGGCCAAGATGTCCAAGTCCCTGGGGAACTTCACCACCATCCAGGCATTGCTGGACGAAGGGATCAGCCCCATGGCGCTGCGCCTGTTCGTGCTCCAGGCCCACTACCGCAAACCGCTGGACTTCACCCGGGAGGCCATGGCCGCCGCCGCCAGTGGCTGGGAGGGGTTGGAGATTGCCCTGCAAGTGGGGGAGCGCCACGGCGCCCAACTGGGCTGGCGTGATCCCCGGCAAAGCTGCCCGGACCAGCACGAAGCCTTTGCCAATGCTCTGGATGATGACCTGAACAGCTCCGGCGCCCTGGCGGTGTTGTTTGCCCTGGCCCGCCCCCTGCGGGCTTTGGCCCACCGCCTGCAGCGGGGTGGGGAGGCGACGGCCCAGGACCGTGAGATGGAGGGGACCTGGCGCAGCCTGGTGGAGTTGGCCGGGGTGCTGGGTCTTGAGGCTGTCGCCTCCCCAGAGGACGCCCCAGGCGCAGGGGACGCCGCCGTTGTTGCCGCCATTCAAGAGCGCCGCATTGCCCGGCAGAACCGGGATTTTGCCACGGCGGATCGCATCCGCAGCGAACTGCTTTCCCAGGGGATCACCCTCGTTGACCGTCCCGACGGCGCCACCCACTGGCTGCGGGCTTGAACCGGCGCGTCCCAACTCTCGCCCCCTTGCACCGAGGTGCGAGGGCTGCTAAGCTCATGGCAGTGCAATACCAGGCACACGTCGCCGCAGGGCTTGCGGAGACGCTAAACGACTGTGGAGCCGGAGGTAGGACGGGTTCGCCCGCCCCTGGCCGCGAAGCGGTAACCCACCTGAACCGGGCAAGGCGCGCCTTGCCCGGGAGAAGGAATCCTCGGGACGAGGTGGAAGTCAGGTTTCAGCTCACCGCCATCAACCCATCAACGGCAGCAGCCTCCCCCAACGCTGCTGAAGGCCTGGCAAAGAGTTGCAGTCGTTCCCGGAACAACTCTTTGTCTTTTTCCCCATGACATCCGACCCCGTGTTGTCGGCTGGTTCGCCAGCCGTCGGCTTTGCCGGCTTCGGCCTGCGCCCTGAGCTGCTCCAGGCCCTCGCCGCCAGTGGCTATCAGCAGCCCTCCCCGGTGCAGGCCCGGACCATCCCCCTGCTGCTGCAAGGCCGTGACCTGATTGGCCAGGCCCAGACGGGGACGGGCAAAACGGCGGCCTTTGCCCTCCCCTGTCTCCACGGCCTGGCGGCTGAGCAACGCTGTTGCCAGGTGCTGGTGCTGACGCCTACCCGGGAACTGGCCCTGCAGGTGGCCAAGTCCTTCGCCCGCTATGGGGCGCAACTGCCCCAGTTGCAGGTTCTACCCATTTATGGGGGCAGTGATTTCCGACCCCAGCTTCAGGGCCTGAGGCGGGGCGCCCAGGTGGTGGTGGGGACTCCCGGACGGATCATGGACCACATGCGGCAAGGCACCCTCAACCTGGACGGCTTGCGCGGCCTGGTGCTGGATGAGGCTGACGAGATGCTGCGCATGGGCTTTATCGACGACGTGACCTGGATCATGGAGCGGACGCCTCAGGAGCGTCAGTTGATGCTCTTCTCCGCCACCATGCCGCCGGAGGTGCGCCAACTCTCGGGGCGGTTTCTCCAGGATCCCGCCCAGGTCACCATTGCCGCCTCCAAGGCCGATACCCAGCGCATCCGCCAACAGTTGCTCATGGTCCATGCCAGCCAGAAGCTGCGGGCCCTGGTGCAGGTGCTGGACACGGAAGCCAGTGCGGCCACCATGGTGTTCGTGCGCACCAAGCAGGCCACGGTGGAAGTGGCCACCGCCCTGGACGGCCATGGCTACCACTGCGCGGCCCTCAACGGCGACGTGGCCCAAAGCCAGCGGGAGCAGGTGATTGAGCGGCTGCGGTCCGGCCGGGTGGACGTGGTGGTGGCCACGGACGTGGCGGCCCGGGGCATTGACGTGGAGCGCATCGCCATGGTGATCAACTACGACGTTCCCCTGGATGCGGAGGCCTATGTCCATCGCATCGGCCGCACCGGCCGGGCTGGGCGCCAGGGGCGGGCCCTGTTGCTGGCCACCCCCCGGGAGCGCCGTCTGGTGCAGGCCATTGAGCGGACCACCGGCCGGCAGCTTGAGGTGATGGAGTTCCCCGATGTCGATACGGTCAATCGGCGGCGGCGGCAGCGCTTCAAGGAGCGTGTCCTTGGGGCGCTGGACGGGGCGGACGTGCCCCTCTTCGAAAAGCTGGTGCAGGAGTTAAGCGCAGAGCAGGACCTGCCTGTGGAAAACATTGCCGCGGCCCTTGCCCAGCTTGTGCAGGGCGCCAAGCCGTTCGCGTGGTCCATGGAAGAGCCTGTGCTGGGACTGAACCCACGGCGCCAGTCCCGGCCCCTGGCGGCCCACATGGACCGCTATCGCATTGAGGTGGGCTGGAAACACCGGGTCAAGCCCGGCAACATTGTGGGCGCCCTGGCCAATCAGGCGGGCATCCGCGGCCAATCCATCGGCCGGATTCATATTTTTGACGAACACAGCACCGTGGATCTACCCAAGGATCTACCTGAAGG
>NZ_JENA01000133.1 GCF_000586015.1 Candidatus Synechococcus spongiarum SH4
TGACCCGCTCCATCACCAGATCCGCCGCCGGCACGCCACCGAGCCATTCCACCTCCCGTAACCCCGTGGGGCTGGTGACGTTGATCTCGCTCAGCCATGGACCAATCACGTCGATGCCCACAAACGCCAGACCGGCCCGGCGCAGCGGTTCAGCCAGGGCGCGGCAGATGGCGTGATCCCTGGCGCTGAGACCACAGGCTTCCGGCGTCCCCCCCACGGCCAGGTTGCTGCGGAACTCTCCCTGTTGGGGCCGCCTGTTGATGGCGCCAACGGGTTCGCCGTTGACCAGCAGGATCCGCTTATCCCCCGCCGTCACGTCCGGCAGAAAGGCTTGCGCCAACACCGGAAGCCGCTGTTGCGCCGTGACCAGTTCCAGCAACGCCTGCAAACCGGCCATGGCGCTGCTGGCCCGCACCACCCCTTGCCCGCCGCGGCCTTCCAGGGGTTTGAGCACCACGTCCCGGTGTTGATGGATAAAGGCCAGCAGACCGGCACAGTCCCCACTCACGATTGTGGGCGCCATGAGACGGGGAAACTGCAGGGCGGAGAGTTTTTCGTTCCAGATCAGCAGGGAGGCCGGACGGTTCACCACCCGTACGCCACGGCGCTCGGCTTGCGCCAGCAGACCGGCGGCAAAGACGTAGGCATCGTCCACCGGCGGGTCACGGCGCATCCACACCACCTGAAAGCCCGTCAGGCTGCGCTGCTCCACGGCCCCTTGTCCATACCAGGGATCCGGCACGCGCCAGCCCTGGGGGTCGTGGTGCATGGGGGTCAACTCCAGGGGCTGCGCCAGGACAGTGACATCCCCGTCAACGGCTTGCAGGCGCCGTGGCTCCGCCCACCACACCTGGCTGCCTGCGTCGGAGGCGGCTTGCATGAGGGCCACGCTGCTGTCCTTGGCGGGGCGCAGTCGGGACAGGGGGTCAGTCAGAAAAAGCTGTTGCAAGGGAATCCCCGGACCGGGTCAAACCTGGAGGAGGGTATCCAGTTCACCGGAGCTTTCCAGGGCCTGTAGCTCGTCGTATCCGCCAACGTGCCGGTCGTCAATGAAGACCTGGGGAACCGTGGTTCGTCCGCCGGAGCGCAGGCCCATGGCCCGCTTCCGGCCCCGGCCTTCCTCGATGTCGATGTTGGTGTAGGTGACGGCTTTGTCGTCCAGCAAAGCCAGGGCGCGGCGGCAGAAGGGGCACCAACCGGTGGTGTAGATCTCGACCTTGGCCATGGCAGGCGCGGAGCGCAACTGGAACCCATGGTACGTCCCTTCCCAACCGTCCCGGTTCCCCCTTGCCGGGATGATTGGCCCGTTAGGATGGGGACATGACCGAATCCACCACGACGCGACTGGATCCCGTTGACCTCCAGCGTCACTTGTCCGAACTCACCCAGCGCCTGGGCAATGCCCAGGACTGTCTTTGACGTTCCTGCTCTACAGGCCCGTCAAAACGATCTGGAGCAGTTGGCTGCTCAACCCGACTTCTGGACGGATCAACGCCGCGCCCGGAAGCACATGCGCCAACTGGATGATGTGAAGGCCCAGCTTGAGGCCCTGCGCCAGTGGTCCGCCACCCTGGCGGACGCCCAGGCGGCCCTGGAGCTCCACCAGCTTGAGGCGGATGGGCTGTTGCTGGAGGAAGCCCATGACGCCCTGTCCACATTGCAGGGCGCCCTGGACCGCTGGGAACTGGAGCGGCTGCTCAACGGCCCCTACGACCAGGAAGGGGCTGTGCTCACCATCAATGCCGGCGCCGGCGGCACCGATGCCCAGGACTGGGCCGAGATGTTGATGCGCATGTACAGCCGTTGGGCGGAGCGCAACGGCATGACCAGCACCGTGGCGGAACTCTCCCAAGGGGAGGAGGCGGGCATCAAGTCCGCCACCCTGGAGATCACCGGGCGCCATGCCTATGGCTACCTGCGGCACGAGAAAGGCACCCACCGGCTGGTGCGCATTTCCCCCTACAACGCCAACGACAAACGCCAGACCAGCTTTGCCGGTGTGGAGGTGATGCCCCAACTCAAGGAGGATCTGGACCTGGAGATCCCGGACAAGGATCTGGAGATCACCACCTCCCGCTCCGGCGGGGCCGGGGGGCAGAACGTCAACAAGGTGGAAACCGCCGTGCGCATTCTCCACCTGCCCACCGGCCTGGCGGTGCGCTGCACCCAGGAGCGTTCTCAACTGCAGAACCGGGAGCGGGCCATGGCCCTACTCAAGGCCAAGCTTCTGGTCATTGCCCAGGAACAGCGGGCTGCGGAAATTGCCGACATCCGTGGGGACATGGTGGCGGCTGCCTGGGGCAACCAGATCCGCAATTACGTGCTGCACCCCTACCAACTGGTGAAGGATCTCCGCACCAATGCGGAAACCACGGACGTGCAGGCGGTGATGAACGGGGAACTGGATGCCTTTATCCAGGCCTCCCTCCACGCCAACCTGGAGACAGCAGATCTTTCCCCATGACCCATAGCCCCCCTCCTCAAGACAGCTTCGTCAAGCTGGCCATGAGAAACATGGTGCGCAAGGGCCGCACGTCCCTGCTGCACATGGCCCTCACCACCACCGGCCTGGTGGCGGTGCTGCTGCTGCTGGCCAGCCTGGACCGCCCCAACCTGTGAGCCGTGGCGAGGAATCCCCAGCCAGGGCTCCCCATCCCCTCGGCAGTGCATGTGGACTTGGCCTGGAGCAGCGGCCGGCCGGACCTTCTCCCTCAGCCTGTTTGTCATCAACTGTTGCGGCGCTGGCTGCTGTCGCTACAGCCGGAGTTGGCGCCCCAACAGCGGAGCAGGACCTACAGCCTTGGCGTCACCGTCACGGACGACGACGCCATGGCGGATTTGAACCGGAGGTGGCGCCATGGCCATGGCGCCACGGACGTGCTGGCCTTTGCCAGTGGTCAGGACGATCCCTGGTGGGCGCCGGGGCGGGGGGAACCGCTGGAGCTGGGGGATATCGTCATTGCCTGGGAAACGTCCGAGCGTCAGGCGGTGGCCAGTGGCTGGTCCCCGGCCCAGGAGGTGGTCTGGTTGCTGAGCCATGGTCTCCTCCACCTGCTGGGCTGGGACCACCCCGATGACGCCGGTTTGGCGGCCATGCTGGAGCGTCAGATCCTGCTGCTGGAAGCCACAGGCCAGACAACCGTCCAGGATCGGGCTAAGGTTTGGTCATTGCCTGGGGATCCCTTTGCAAACCACCAGTTCACCTGAAGCGCAGGTGATGCGCCGGGGCCGCGGAACGAGGGTCGGAGCCTACAAGGCGGCCCGGGATCTGCCGGCCAGTCTCCGGTATGCGGCCCAGGGGCTGGGCTATGCTCTGGCCAGTCAACGGAACTTCCGCTTGCAGGTGCTCCTGGGTAGCCTGGCCTTGATCCTGGGCCTCTGGCTGCCCCTGGAGCCGTTGGAGTTGGGGGTACTGGTGCTCACCGTAGCCGCCGTGCTGGTGCTGGAGTTGCTCAACACCGCCACGGAAGCCGCGGTGGATCTGGCCATCGGACGACAGTTTCACCCGCTGGCGCGGATTGCCAAGGATTGTGCGGCAGCAGCGGTGCTGGTGGCGGCCATGGCCTCCGTTCTCATTGCCCTGCTGCTTCTATCCCCCCCCCTGTGGCAACGCATTGTGGGGGGATAGCCCTGTGCTTCTGGTGATCGACAACTACGACAGCTTCACCTTCAATCTGGTGCAGTATCTGGGGGAGTTGGCTGTGGATCATCCCCTTGCCGCCAGCTTGCGGGTGGAGCGCAACGATGCGCTGACCATTGCCGAGCTTGCCGCCCTGCGGCCGGCCGCAGTGGTCCTTTCCCCGGGTCCGGGTGACCCGGATCAGGCGGGGGTGTGCCTGGAGGTGATTGACCGTCTGGGTCCCACAACGCCAATGCTGGGGGTGTGTCTGGGTCACCAGGCCATGGCCCAGTGTTTTGGCGGCCGCGTGGTGCGCGCCCATCAACCCATGCACGGCAAGACCTCGGCGGTCCACCACCGCCAGGAGGGGGTGTTCCGCGGGTTGCCCCAACCCCTGACCGCCACCCGTTACCACTCCCTGGTGGTGGAGCGCCCCACCCTGCCCGACTGCCTGGAAATCACCGCCTGGCTGGAGGATGACCAGCACACCGTCATGGGTCTACGGCACCGTGACCATCCCCACCTGCAAGGGGTGCAGTTCCATCCGGAAAGTGTGTTGACCCAGGCGGGGCACAAGCTGCTGGGCAATTTCCTGCGGCTGGCGGATGCTTGAACGCTGCTACCTTCTGCTTCGGAAACAAGTCAGCAATCCTGAACAGAGAGCGATGGGGTACGACCGATTTTCTGGCCGATTTCTTGAAGGGTGCTGCGCTGCCATCCTCAGCCTGGGGATGAGCTGGGGCTGGGGTGTGGCCGCGCCCGCCACGGCAGAGCCGGAGTCAACCGCAGAGTCAACCGTGCGGATCACCAGTTACGGCCATAGCGCCCTGCTGTTCGAGAGTGACGAGGGGCGACTTCTGATTAACCCCTTCCGAGCCGTTGGCTGCGCCGCGGACCTGAAGGAGCCTCGTCTTGCCGTGGATCTGATCCTGGCCAGCAGCAGCCTTCCCGATGAGGGCGCCCCCGTGGCGCAGGGCCGTTTCCTGGGCGCCCCCGGCTCCTATCCGCTGGATGATTGGCAGGTTGAGGGCTTTGCGGTACCCCATGACCACGTGGGTGGGCGTCGCTTCGGGCAAGGGGTGGTGTGGACCTGGCGGCA
>NZ_JENA01000134.1 GCF_000586015.1 Candidatus Synechococcus spongiarum SH4
GGGGCGTTCCGGTCCACGGGGTTGTGGGTCTGTGTAGCGTCTCGCTACTTTCGCTTGCCCCTCCGTGAAATCAGGGAAACCAGGGTTCGATAGACAGGCCGTCACGTCTCAACTGGCCATTGCCGCTCTGGCCGCCGGCGTGGTCACCTCCTATGCAGTCTCCCAGGGACAAAATCCTCTGATCGCGTTGGGGATTACCATTTTCTCCGCCGTCAGCGCCGTTGCCCTTGGCCAGTGCATCTGATGCCCTCCTCCCCCAGGAGGCGGCCGTCGTCGCATTACGGCAGGACATGCCTGCCTTGGCCAACAAGGTCTACTTCAACTACGGCGGCCAGGGACCGTTGCCCACCGCGTCTCTGGAGGCCATGGCGACAAGCTGGCGCCGCATCCAGGAGCTGGGACCTTTCGCGGAGCCGGCTTCCGGCTATGTGAAGGAGTTGATTGCCTCCCTTCGCCGGGCGTTGGCCGCCCTCTGTGGCGTTCCACCCCAGCGTTTGGCATTCACGGAAAACGTCACCTCCGGCTGTGTGCTTCCCCTGTGGGGGTTGCCTTGGCGGTCCGGTGATCAGTTGCTCATCAGCGATGGGGAACACCCCGGCGTTGTTGCCGCCTGCCATGAGATCGCCCGCAGGGAACACCTCAACGTGGGGATCCTCCCTGTACAGGATTGCGTCAGGGAAGACCAGGTGCTGGAGCGCCTGGACAAGGCCCTGCAGCCCCGCACGGGACTGGTGGTGCTCAGCCATCTGCTGTGGAACACGGGGGCCGCCATGCCCATTCCTGCCGTGGGGCAACGGCTCAGGGAGCACGCCAACCAGCCGTGGCTGTTGGTGGATGGGGCCCAGTCCGCTGGGGTCGTGCGCCTGGAAGACGCAGTGGCGGCGGCGGATCTGTATGCGTTCACGGGCCACAAGTGGTTCTGTGGGCCGGAGGGCCTGGGGGCCGTGGTGGTTTCCCGAAGGCTGCTTGACGTGGGCGCCCCCACCCTGATCGGCTGGCGGGGGCTGGCGGAGGATCCGGACCAGCCCCTTCGCTTCCATGGGGATGCCCGCCGTTATGAAATTGCCACCGGTTGCTACCCCTTGACGGCGGGTCTGCTCCAGTCTCTCCGTAGCCTGGCGGCGGTGGGTGATCCCCGCCAGCGACTTGCCCTCATTCAGGCCCACAGTGGCTGCCTTTGGCGTGGCTTGCGGCAATTGGAAGGGGTGGAGACCCTGTTGCCGGAACCGCCCTCCGGCGGTTTGGTGAGCTTCCGCGTTCAGGGCCACAGACCTCTGCAGGTGGTCCGCGCCTTGGCGGAGCGGGGCTTGGTGTTACGAAGATTTGAGAAGCCCGACTGCGTCCGGGCCTGCTGCCACGTGACCACGTTGCCCACGGAACTGGGCGCCTGATCTCTGAAATTGCTTCCTTTATGACAAATTTCAGATCCGCTTAAGGCTTAAGGTTTTAATCACTTTTGCAGAGTGTTCATGTCATCTAAAAGCTGCCCCCGCTTCTTCCATCCCCTGGCTGCTGTGGAAACCCGCAGTGACGGTCAATGCTTTGCCAACGCATTTGCCGTGGCGGAACACCGGGTGAACCTGGCGTTGACCGGCGCTCTGCTTCCCGCCCTGAACGTGGTGAAAATCCTGCGGCAAACCGGCTTTGCCCGACTCCACATCCAATCCATGTTCGAGGATGCCCGCCAGGGCAACCACCACGCCCGACTGCGGATGATCGAGTTCACAGCCGATGCCCTCGTGGAGGAGGAGGGCCTGGAGGCCGGCGCCATGGAAGAAGACGATGCCGATGATCAGATTTCCATGACCCCCGGTTGAGGGCCGCCGTCCGGGATGGTGGCGGGGGCCGGGGTTTCAGCGCTGGGCAATGGCCGCTGCCGCAACACGGCGATCATCAAAGGGCCGTTGTTCATGGCCAATGATCTGGACCCTTTCATGGCCCTTGCCGGCAATGAGCACCGTATCCCCCGCCGCTGCCTGAACCACGGCCCTGTGAATGGCCAGGTTGCGGTCCAACTCCCGACGATGGGGGATTCCTGCGGGCAGGCCTGTGCAAATCTCCTCCAGGATGCCCTCGGGATCTTCCGTGCGGGGATTATCGGAGGTGATCACCAGTTCATCGGCCAACTCCGCTGCTGCTGCCCCCATGAGGGGACGCTTGCCCCGGTCCCGATCCCCGCCACAACCGAACACACAGATCAGCCGCCCCGCCACAAAGGGGCGCAGGGCCTGTAACGCACTGGTCAGGCCGTCGGGAGTGTGGGCATAGTCCACCACCACCGTCAGATCCGGCGCCCCGATGGACTCCATCCGGCCCGGCACCCCGCCAAAGCGGGGCACCTGCTCCAGAAGCGGCCCCAGGGGCGCCCCACAACTCAGCAGCACCCCCACCGCCTGGAGCAGGTTCATCAGGTTGTAGCGTCCCAGCATGGGGGAGCGGAAACGGCCTTCCCCCACGGGGCTGATCAGACGTCCCTCCCCTCCTCCGGCTCCCATGGACAGGTCGCACATCACCAACTCCCCATCCCTGGCCAACGGCGGCTGATTCCCTTGTCGGGAATCCAGCAGGCGGCAACCCCAGGCTTTGCCCCCCAACTGCCGGTGCAGGCGCTGTCCATAGCGATCTTCTTGGTTGATCACCGCCCGCCCGTGGAGCATGTCCGCTCCAAACAGCCTGGCCTTGGCCTGGAAATAGGACTCCATATCCCCGTGGAGGTCCAGGTGGTCCTGGCTCAGATTGGTGAACACTGCCCCGGCAAACCTCAGCCCCGCCACCCGCTGCTGGGCCAACGCATGGGAACTCACCTCCATGGCGGCCCGCTGCACACCGTCCGCCACCGCCTGTGCCAGGTGCCCATGCACCACGTCCGCCGGCGCCGTAGTGTGGCTGGCCGTCATCACCGTCCCCGGCCAGCGATTTTCCAGGGTGCCCAACAGGGCCGTGGGCGTCCCCATGGCGCTGCTCAGATGCTCGATCCAGTGGGTGACGGTGGTTTTGCCGTTGGTGCCGGTCACGCCAATGAGTTGTAGTTGCCGGCTGGGGTGTCCCCAGAAGACCGAGGCCAGCCGTCCCAGACAGGCTGCGGGATCCTCTACGACCACCACCGGATCCGCTGGTCCCGGTGGATGCTTCCGAGCCGCCCGGGGGCCGATCACGGCAGCCGCAGCGCCATCCGCCAGGCTGGCTGGCCCAGTAGTCGCCGCCATCCACCCGGGCGCCCGGCGCCCCCACAAACAGGGCAGAAGGGGGCAGTCGTCTGGAATCCCCCGAGACCGCCCGAATCTCCCGATCCGCCAGCAAGGCGGGGACGGGAATCGCCGCGTTCTCCAGCAGGGGATGAAGGCGCATGGGTTCAACTCCAACGATGGACTCGGCCCCCAAAGCTTGCGGGCTGTGGCCCCAATCAGCCAGGGGCTGACCCGGTAAACGGGCCGAGATGTTTCTCCAGCCACCGCTGGAGCGCCAACCCCTTGAGCCGTGGCGGCACCCGGGGCAGCACCGGATCCCGCAGCGGGTCTGCCCCCGCCACCAGCAGGGGCACCAACAACCCGAAACGCCGCTGCAAGGCCGGATCGTTGTCCACGTCCACCAGCCGCAGACTCTCTTGGGGTAGCAGAGATCCCAGGCGCTCCGCCAAGCCGCTGCAGAGGCAGCACCCGGACCGGGTGAGCAGAATCAGAGGGGGCCAAGTGGAGTGATTCATCGGTCGGGCACGGGGTCGTACCCCCCTGCCGTGCAGGGGTGACACCGCAGCAGCCGCCAGACACTTAACCACCCGCCCCGCCACAGGCCATGGCGAGACAGGGCTTCCACGGCATAGGCGCTGCAACTGGGGCTGAAGCGGCAGCGGGGTCCCAACAGGGGGGAGATGAACCGTTGATAGAGCCTGATCAAACCAATGAGCGGCGTCACCGGGCGCCAGGGGCCGGCATCACCCCTCCGGGAGGTTACACTCACGGTCTGGCGCCATGGGGGCAGCGTGGGGTTGTCCCCCGGCAACGGCTCGGACACGGTCTGGTTGCTGCTGAACCCATGGTGCCAGATTTCCCCTCTACCCCTGCATCAAGAACTACCCATGTCTCGATACCGCGGCCCTCGCATGAGGATTACGCGGCGCTTGGGAGACCTTCCCGGTCTCACCCGTAAGTCCGCCAAGCGGTCTTATCCCCCCGGTCAGCACGGCCAAGCCCGTCGCAAGCGCTCCGAGTACGCCATTCGTCTGGAAGAAAAGCAGAAACTCCGTTTCAATTACGGGATTTCCGAGCGGCAGTTGGTGCGCTACATCAAGAAAGCCCGCGCCCAGGAGGGCTCCACCGGCACCAACCTGCTCAAGCTGCTGGAAAATCGCCTGGACAACGTTTGTTTCCGCCTGGGCTTTGCCCCCACCATTCCCGGCGCCCGCCAGTTGGTGAACCACGGCCACGTCACCGTCAACGGCCGCCTGGTGAACATCGCCAGCTACCAGTGCAAGGGCGGAGACGCCCTGGCCATTCGCGAGCGCAAGGGCAGCAAACGGCTGGCCGCGGACAATCTGGAGTTCCCCGGCCTGGCCAACGTGCCCCCCCACCTGGAACTGGACAAGAACAAGCTCACCGCCAAAGTGGTGGGCGGCTGTGAACGGGAGTGGGTGGCCCTGGAGATCAACGAGCTGCTGGTGGTGGAGTACTACTCCCGCAAGGTGTA
>NZ_JENA01000135.1 GCF_000586015.1 Candidatus Synechococcus spongiarum SH4
ACCGTTGTTCCGGCCGCCACCTACAGCCTCATCATGTTTGCGACGGCGCTCCCGTACCTTGGCTTCCTTCGTTGGAACAGGGGTCGCTCGGCTGCTGAACGGGGAAGTTGGCCTGGCTGATTGACAGTGTGCTTCATTGCGCTTCAATCGCAGGGGGGTAGGACTGGGCCATGGCTGGTCGCTTTTTGGTGGCGGAAGGCATTGACGGCTCCGGCAAGTCCAGCCAGGTGGAGCGCCTGCGCCACTGGCTGCCCCGCTCCGGACTCATGCCCCCCGGCGCCAGGCTTCTGGCGACCCGGGAGCCTGGGGGAACCCCGTTGGGCGAGAAGCTTTATCCCATGCTGCTCAACCCCGGGTTGACACTCCACAGCCGCACGGAACTGTTGCTGTTTGCAGCCGACAGAGCTCAACACGTGGAGACCGTGATCCTTCCTGCCCTGCAGGAGGGGCACTGGGTGCTGAGTGATCGTTTCAGCGGGTCCACCGTGGCCTATCAAGGCCATGGTCGTGGTTGCGACCTGGAACTCGTCCACGCCTTGGAGCAGGTGGCCACCGGTGGCCTGACGCCGGATCTCACCCTCTGGTTTGATTTGTGCCCCCAACAAGCCCGCGCCCGCAAGACACCCAGCCAGCAGGACCGCTTTGAGGGGGCCGGGCTGGACTTTACCCGACGGGTGGCCCACGGCTTCCGGAAGCTGGCCATGGAGCGCGGCTGGCAGCGGATCCCGGCCGGGGAGCCCTGGGCCGTGGTGGAGGCTGCCGTTCAGGCGGCCTGCCGGAGCACCTTTGCCAACTGAAGCAGGATGAACGCATCAGTCCGTGAAACCGTGTTTGCCGACGTGACGGGTCAGGCCCAGGCCGTGGACCTGCTGCAGGCCAGCCTGGAGAAGCAACGCCTGGCGCCGGCCTATCTCTTCTGTGGTCCCCACGGTGTGGGTCGCCGCCGGACGGCCCTACGGTTTCTGGAGGCCGTTCTTGGGGGCCATCCGCAAGGAAACCCCAGCCAGCGGCGGCGACTGGAGAAGGGCAACCACCCGGACCTGCTGGTGGTGGAACCCACCTACAGCAGCCAGGGGCGCCTGCTGACCCCTGCCGAGGCTGATGGTCAGGGGCTCAAGAAACGGAGTCTCCCCCAGTTGCGCCTGGAGCAGGTGCGGGACGTGGGTCGTTTTCTGGCCCGCAAGCCTCTGGAGGGGCAACGCTCCTGTGCGCTGCTGGACGGGGTGGAGCATCTCAACGAGGCAGCGGCCAATGCTCTGCTGAAAACCCTGGAGGAACCCGGCGGCGGCCTCCTGGTGTTGCTGGCCCCCAGCCGGAATCACGTTCTCTCCACCATCCGGTCCCGGTGCCAGGCGGTCAACTTCCGCGCCCTCTCGCCGGCAGCGCTGCAGCAGGTCTTGCTGGGATTGGGGCACACCGGGGAGGAAGATTCCCCGGAACTCCTGGCCTTGGCGGCCGGCAGCCCGGGGGAGTTGCTCCGCCACCGCCAGCAGTTGCAAGCCCTGAACCCCGGCCCACAGACGTTACTGGAACAACCCCTGCAGACTCCTCGTCAGGCCTTGACGTTGGCCAGAGACATTGCGGAGCGCCTGGATATCGAACAACAACTCTGGCTCATTGGCTGGTGGCAGCAACACCTGTGGAGGCAGGGATGTGGGCAACCGTCCCTGACCCGGGGGAGGGTGTGGGCCCTTGAGCGCCTTCACCGACAACTCAGGGGCCATGTGCAGCCCCGACTGGCCTGGGAGGTCACCCTCCTGGAGCCACTGGCGAAGCGCTGAAACCAGAGCTTGGCGCTGCCTTCTTGGTGCTGGCGCCTTCGGCGTCCGCCTCCTGGGTCAAGGCGAGTTCATTCCGATACCGTTCCATGGCGGCGGAGTCTCCAGGGAGTTCCAGACAGTAGCCGGCCCCGTAAACGGTCTTGATGTAGGTGGGTTTGCGGGGGTTGGGCTCCAGCTTGGTGCGCAGATGGCGGATATGGACGCGGATGGTCTCGATGTCGTCGTCCGGGTCGTATCCCCACACGTCTTTGAGAATCAGGGAGGGGGCCACCGTCTGGCCGTGACGCTGCAAGAGGCAGTGGAGCAGTTCAAACTCCAGGTGGGTGAGGCGCACGGGCTTTTCAAACCAGAGGGCCTCGAAGCGTTCCGGGACCAGGGTGAGTGGCCCGAAACTCAGGATTTCCGTATTCCTGGCGGAGAATGGGGAGTGATCGCTACGCCGCAACAACACTTTGACCCGGGCCAGCAGCTCGTCCAGATCGAACGGCTTGGTGAGGTAGTCATCAGCGCCGGAATTGAAGCCGCTCACCTTGTCCTTGGTGCTGGCCAAAGCCGTGAGCATGAGGATGGGCACCTGGGCGGTGCGGCTGTCCCGTCTCAGACGCTGGCAAAGGGTGAGCCCATCCACCAGGGGCAGCATCAGATCCAGGATGATCAGGTCGGGAATGCTTTGTATGGCCAGGGCCTGACCTTTCACGCCATCCTCGGCGAGTTGCACCTCGAAGCCAGCGTGCTTCAGGCTTCCCGCCACCAACTGGCGCATATCACGGTCGTCTTCTATCAAGAGAATGCTAGACTTCATAGGTGGAGGGCAAGAGATTGAGAGGAGTCGACCAGGCTTGGCAGACCAGGCTGTCAGGATTTTTCTCCAGGGAACCATTCTAGTGGTCCCAGGCGGGGATCGTAGGGGCCTGGGTCGAGAACGCCCTCTCCCCGTTCAGCGGCTCCAATCCCGGAGGCTGGGATGGAGCGTTTCAGGCCGGCCTTGACCTTTGGATCCCGAGCCTGGCGCTGGTGGATATGGTCAAGCGGGCCGTCTGTTGAGTACGCCCCGGTTCGGATTGGCCACGTTGGCCATACCGTGCCGGTTATCAACCATGCCTGCGTTGCACAGCATGACCATAAGGCTGGGGGGACAGCAACAGGGCGCTAACCTGGGCTGGCTGCTGCTGGAGAACGGGGATGGGATCGCTGCTGGGTGGCCTGCTGGTTGTGGCTCTGAGCTTCATGGTGAGCCTGGCCGCCCCACCTCCCCTTTGGGGCGCCATGGATTATGCCAAGCAGTCCCTCATCGGCGCTGATTTCCACGGGCAGGATCTGCGGGGCGCCACCTTCAACCTGACCAATCTGCGGGAGGCGGACTTCAGCGGGGCGGACCTGCGGGGCGCCAGCCTCTTTGGGGCCAAGCTTCAAGACGCCAACCTGCGGGGCGTCGATCTGCGGGAGGCCACCCTGGATTCGGGAATCCTGCGGCGGGCGGACCTGCGGGACGCCCGACTGGAGGACGCGTTTGCCTTCAATGCACGGTTTGAAGACGTGGACATCACCGGCGCGGACTTCACCAACGTGATCCTGCGCAAGGATCAACTCCGCGCCCTCTGCCGTCGGGCCGAGGGGACCAACCCGAGCACCGGCCAGTCAACCCGGGACACCCTCGGTTGCCGCTAACACCCCGAATCACGGGACGCGCCCTGGACCACCCTGGCGTCAACCCAGGGGCCGCCGTTCCCCGGAAGCCCCTGGGGGATCCCGAACAATTCTTCGCGGAGTTGATCAATCAACAGGTCCAGACACGGCGGTTGATCGCCTCAGCCCTTCCTGCCCATGGATATGGATATTGGGTCCCCATAACCTGTAACAGATTGACCATGCTCTTGTAGCTTGATCATGGGCTGGATCCTAGGTTGGATTGCCCCCTTCGCCCGCTTGCCTGCTTTCCGCCTGTGACGAGTACTGTGGAAACTGCTCCCCTGGCCCATGATGCACCGACGGCAGGGGGCCTGCTAAGCGAGAACGGCGCCAGGAAGATGGCCAAGGTGGAAGCGCTCAAGCTTGCGAGTGATCACTTGCGGGAGCCCCTGGCCAGCGAGTTGGAGAACGATGAGGCCCACTTTAGCAACGGGGCTGTTCAAATCCTGAAGTTTCACGGCAGCTATCAGCAAACCAATCGCGACCAGCGGCAAAGGGATTGGACCATGATGCTGCGGCTGCGCTCCCCCGGTGGGCGCGTTCCCGCCCAGCTTTACCTGGCCCTTGACCAGTTGGCGGATCGTTACGGCAACGGCACTCTGCGGGCCACCACCCGCCAGACGTTTCAGTTGCACGGTATCCCCAAGCAGGATCTGCGCACCGTCCTGGGAACCATTGTGCGCAACCTGGGATCCACCCTCGCCGCCTGTGGCGACATCAACCGCAACGTCATGGCGCCAGCGGCTCCCTACGCCACCGGGGGCTACCCCGCCGCCCGACGACTGGCGGATGATGTTGCCGCACTGCTCACCCCCCGGGCGGCCCTGGGGGCCTATCTGGATCTATGGGTGGACGGGGACATGGCTTACCGCCTCCGCCCCACACCCAGGGTGAGGACAGTGAACCGTCAGCCTGCTCCTGGGGCAGTCCATAGCGGTGACGAGCAGGAGCCGCTCTACGGCAATCGCTATCTGCCGCGCAAGTTCAAGGTGGGGGTCACGGTTCCGGGGGACAATTCCATTGACGTCCTGACCCAGGACCTGGGGCTTGTGGTCTTCACCGACGCCATCGGCAGACTGTCGGGAGCCAACGTCTACGTGGGTGGCGGCATGGGACGCACCCACAACAAGGAGGACACC
>NZ_JENA01000136.1 GCF_000586015.1 Candidatus Synechococcus spongiarum SH4
CGGGTGGACAGGGCCTGACCGGCTTTGATGAAGGCGGGTCCCAGTTCGGTGAGAAGCTCACACAACTGGCGGCCCCGCTGACGCACCTGGTCCTCCTGGCGCAACCCGCCGGTGAGCCGGTCCATGAGCACAGTCAGAAGGAAAGCCCCGATGGGGACCAGCGTCTGCCAGAGGCGCCGTAGCAATTGCCGGGGGTGACCACGATAGAGTCTGGCCACGGCTTCGGGATCGTAGCGATTGAGATCGGCGGCGCCAAGGACGTCTTGCGGATGGCCGTTGTCATTTGCTGGAGCGGATCTGGACAAACTGGTCACGGCCTGGTCCGGTCGACGCGGGGATGGAGACAATCCTAGGAAACTCTAAAGAGCCGCTGCTGGCGGCCATGGGATTATCCTTGGGCATCCATTGCCCTTGCGCCTGTGCTACTGGCGCTGAAGCTGGACAACGTTGCTCTGATTGACGCTCTCGACCTTGAGTTTTCCCCTGGGCTGACCGTGCTGACCGGTGAAACCGGAGCCGGCAAATCCTTGCTCCTTGATTCCCTGGACGTGTTGCTGGGGGCCGAGGTTCCCAGACACCTGCTGCGCCATGGCCAGGACCAAGCCCGGATTGAAGGCCGGTTTGCCCCCCATGGGGGGGCCTCGCTTCTGCTGGAGCAGCGGGGCCTTGGAGCCTTGGGGCAGCCGCCGTCGGCACTGGTGGTGACCCGCCGACTGTTTCGTCGTGGCGAACGGATCAGCAGTCGCGGACGCATTAACGGCATCAGCGTCAACCGTCGGACCCTTCTGGAGTTGCGGCCGTTGCTCATCGACCTGACGGTTCAGGGGCAAACCCAGCGGTTGGGGCGCCCGTCTCAGCAACGCCGTTGGCTGGACGGCTTTGGGGATGGCGGCCATCAACAAGCCCGCCGCCTGGTGGCGGCGGCCCATGAAACATGGGTTCGCCATCGCGCTGCCCTGGACCGCCTCAAGGCGGAACGGACGGCCCTTCAACAGGGTTGGGAGGAGAATGCCCGGATGCTCGTGGATCTGCGCCAGGGGGCTCTGGAGGATCCCCAGGAGTTGGCGACCCTGAAACGGAGCCAGGATCGGCTTGCCCATGCCTTGCGCCTGCAACAGGGCAGTTGGGCTGTGGTGCAGAACCTTCAGGAGCCGTTGCCCGGGCAGGGGTCGGCCCTGGACCTGCTTGGGCAGGCGGAGGGGGAGTTACGGGGCCTGGTTGCCGTTGACCCCACCCTTGAGCCGCTCCTGCAACGCCTTCAACAGGCCCGGGACCAAGTGCAGGACGTGGCTCTGGCGCTGCAAGACTATGGCCAGCAACTGGAGAGCCAGCCTCTGGCCCTGGCCGATCTTCAGGAGCGCATCGCCCAGCTTCAACGCCTGGAGCGACGGTACGGCCACAGCCTGGCGGAGTTGATCCGCCGCCGGGATGAACTGGAAGGGGCCACGACGAAGCTGGATTGGGAAGCGCGGCAACAGCGGGTTGAGCAGGAGGAACGGGCTGCCCATGACCGGCTTTGCCAGGCCTGTGGAGAACTGCGCCAATGCCGGCAGCAGGCGGCGGATCGTCTTGTGGCTGATCTCATGGCCGTGCTGAGACCCATGGGACTGGAGCAGATGCGCTTTGCCGTAGAACTGAAGCCTCGGCCCCCCACGGAGCATGGCAGCGAGGAGGTGTGCTTCCTCTTTTCCGCCAATCCCGGTGAAACCATGGCCCCGCTTGGGGACGTGGCCTCCGGCGGTGAAATGTCCCGTTTCCTCCTGTCCTTGAAAACCTGTCTTGCCAGGACGGATCTCCCTGTCACCCTGTTGTTCGACGAGATTGACAGCGGTGTGAGTGGTCGCGTCAGCGCCGCCATGGCCGAGCTTCTGCACCGTCTTGCACGGTGTCATCAAGTGTTTTGCGTCACCCACCAGCCCCTGATTGCCGCCCGGGCCGATCACCATTTCCGGGTGAGTAAGCACATGGAGGGGGGGCGCACCCGCACCCGGGTTACGGCGCTGGCCACCCTGGCGGCTCGGGAAGAGGAATTGGCCCAATTGGCTGGCGGCAACCCCCAGGAAGCACGGCGCTATGTGGCCAGCCTGCTACGGGACCGCTTGCCGAACCATTGATCCAATCACCAAGCGGCGCCCCGGTTGGGCGCTCCTGCTCACCGCCAGGGAGAGATGGCCACTGGCCAAGGGCATCTCAAGGGTGGTGGTCGGGTCCAACTGGCGGCCACCGGGCGCCAGGGGCGCTGACGGGGGCGTCCGGGCCGCCGTCACCTTCCTGAAACCCCATAGAATCTTCTGATCCTGAAAATGCTCCGTCAGCTATACGATTCAGCCCTTTCTCTCTTACACTTGACGTACATTCCCGTCCTCCATTGAATCCGCCGCGGTCGGATCGTTTTGCAGGGCGGCTGTCAGTGCCTGGCGGATGGTCCCCGCCTGGATGACGGTCATGGCGGCTGGGGGGGTGATCTCGCTGCCAGTGGGAACCAGAGCCCGGTGAAACCCCAGGCGTTGTCCCTCCTGGAGCCGTTGCTCCATCCGAGCCACGGGACGCAGTTGACCGCCCAACCCCAATTCGCCAATGCACAGGGTGCCGGGGGGAACCACCAGGTCCCGATGGCTGGCCACCACCGCCACCGCCACCCCCACGTCTGCCGCCGGTTCAGCCACTTCCAGACCGCCGGCAACGGCCAGGTAGCAGTCAAAGCGGGACAGGGGAAGCCCCAACTGCTTTTCCAGCACCGCCAGGATCTGATGAAGGCGGTTGACGGCAATGCCCGTGGCGGCGCGGCGCGGGCTGGCGTAGCTGCTGGGACTCACCAGGGCCTGCAACTCCACCACCAGGGGACGGGTGCCCTCACACGCCACAATGGCGGCGGCGCCGCTGGTGGGCTCCCCCTGACTCAAGAACAGTTGGCTGGGATTGGCCACCTCCGCCAACCCCCTCTCCTCCATTTCAAAGACCCCCAACTCGAAGGTGGCGCCGAAACGGTTTTTCAGGGACCGCAAGAGACGGTGGTTCACGAAACGGTCTCCCTCGAAGCTCAGAACCGCATCCACCAGATGTTCCAGTGTTTTGGGGCCGGCCAGCATTCCCTCCTTGGTCACGTGCCCCACCAGCAGCGTGGCAATGTCCCTGGTCTTGGCCAATTGCCGCAGGGCCGCTGCGCAATCCCGCACCTGGGCCACCGAGCCCGCCGGGGAATTGAGGTCCGGGTTGTGGAGGGCTTGAATGCTGTCAATGACGGCCACATCCGGAGCCAGACTTTCCAGTTCCTGCAGCACCAAGTGCAGATCGGTTTCCGCCTGGAGCCGCAATCCCGCGGCGCTGCCGGGGTCGTGGGGGGGCGCCTCCGGACGGCAACCACACAACCGTGACCAGCGCAGCCGGATCTGCTGGGCCGACTCCTCCGCACCCACGTAGAGAACGTCTACCTGTCGCGCCATGTGGTGGGCGGTCTGGAGCAGCAAGGTGGATTTGCCAATGCCGGGATCACCGCCAACCAGCACCAGAGACCCCCGAACCAGCCCTCCCCCCAACACCCGATCCAGTTCACCGGAGCCCGTGCCGATGCGCACCTCGGCCATGGGCTCCACCGCCGCCATGGGCAGGGAACGGGGCGCGGTTGAGGATGACTGGCCCCGCTGCGATGCGAGGGAGCGGGCCGGGGGCGACTCCTCAACCAGGGTGTTCCAGGCGCCGCAGGAGGGGCAACGGCCAAAGAACTGGTGGGCCTGGGAACCACAGGCCTGGCAACGGTAGACCGGCTGAACGCGAGGCACGTCAGCGACGGAGGATGGATGGGGGGCGCTCCATGGGGACTGGCGATCCTCTTTGTAAAGAAAAATAGCGGCCTGCCCAGGTTACGCTTGTGCCCCCCATCCACCGCCTCAGATTGTTAAGCAAGCATAAATTCTGCCCATGTCTACTGGCAGCAAGTCAAAGGAGCAAATCCTGATTGTGGATGACGAAGCCAGCATCCGCCGAATCCTGGAAGCTCGCCTTTCCATGATTGGCTACATGGTGCATAGCGCTAGCAATGGGGAGGAGGCCCTGGATCTGTTCCATCGCCACCAGCCGGACCTGCTGGTTCTGGACGTGATGATGCCCAAGCTGGATGGGTACGGCGTTTGTCAGGAGGTGCGCCGTGAATCCGATGTGCCCATCATCATGCTCACCGCCCTGGGAGACGTGGCGGACCGCATTACCGGCCTTGAGCTCGGGGCTGACGACTACGTGATCAAGCCCTTCAGTCCCAAGGAGTTGGAGGCGCGCATTCGTTCCGTGCTGCGCCGCATTGATAAGGAATCGGGATCAGGGGCGCCGAATTCGGGCTTGATCCATGTGGGGCAGTTGCACATTGACGCCAACAAGCGTCAAGTGTTCAAGGGGGATGAGCGCATTCGTCTCACGGGGATGGAGTTCAGTCTGCTGGAGTTGCTGGTGAGCCGGTCGGGGGAACCGTTCAGCCGCTCCGAGATTCTCAAGGAGGTGTGGGGGTACACCCCTGAACGCCATGTGGACACCCGGGTGGTGGACGTGCATATCTCCCGGCTGCGGGCCAAGCTGGAGGAAGATCCCGCCAATCCGGAACTGATCCTCACAGCCCG
>NZ_JENA01000137.1 GCF_000586015.1 Candidatus Synechococcus spongiarum SH4
CCCCAGGGGTGACCAATGCCGTGAAGCGCCCCAAGGGCGCACTGCCCAACCCGCTCCCCCTGCAAGACACGCCGGATCTGGCGGCGGCCCTGGCGGCGCGGATGCGCCGGGATCAGTGGATGTTGGGATTTGCGGCCGAGCACGGCCTGGATCGGGGCCGAGCACGGGAGAAGCTGCAGCGCAAGGGGTGTGACTGGATTGTCCTCAACCCCGTCGGGATTGCGGGCCGCGGTTTCGGCAACCAGCCCAACGGAGGCGTTCTCCTGTGGGGGGACGGTCGGGAGCATGGTTTGGCCAGCCAGGACAAGGCCGCCATGGCTGGCGCCGTCTGGTCCGCATTGGCCGGGACACTCCATGAGTTTCGCCGGTCCGCGCCCCGGCCAGGGAAAACGTAGGCGTGTCCTGGGGAGTTGGAGTTACTGCCCAGGTTGGTCCGGGGAGAACTCCGGTCTCTTGAGGAGGCTGCGCAGGCGGGGGCGGGGAATGTAGGGCCAGCCGCCGGATCGTTCCATATCTTGCAGAAGTTGATAGAGGGCGTTGCGCCCGTCAGGCAGTGACTCACGGAAGGGGCCTTGCTCAATCTGGCGGTGAAAGCGCTCCAGCTCCCGCAACAGTTCCAGCAGGCCCGCACTATCGTCCCGGCGATCAGCAACCAGGGCCTGCACGGCGTCCCGAAGGACCTGCAAGCGCCGGTCGGCTGTTGGCCCGGACCCTGTGGCGCTCCCTCTCGGACTCGATGGGCCAGGAGGTTGGGTCATTGAGGCCTGTTGCAAGCTGCGACATCGTAAGCATGATGGCGGGTCTGCACCTGTAGGATCATGGACTGATGGTGCTTTTCGAGCAATGCGATTCCGCCCCCTGGTCGCGGCTGTTCTGGCGCTTTGCCTGATTTTCGTTACTGCCTGTGGTGGTGATGCAAAGGCCAAGACCCGCGCCGGCCTCACCTATGATGAAATCCTCAACACCGGCCTGGCCAACGACTGCTTCACTGTGGATGAGTCCGCCCGGGGGGTCATCCCGTTGGATCCGGAGGCCAGCTACCAGTTCACCAACGTCTGCATGCATCCCTCCTCCGTTCAGGTGCTGGTGGAGCCGGTCAACAAACGCCAGGAACCCCGCTTTGTGGACGGGAAAATCCTCACCCGCTACACCTCGTCCCTGGATGAAGTGTTTGGCGACCTGACGGTTGCCGATGGCCAGATCGCCTTCTCCGAGAAAGGCGGCATGGACTTCCAGTTGATCACCGTCGTCATGCCCGGTGGCGAGGAAGTGCCCTTTGTGTTCAGCAGCAAGGATCTGGTGGCCACAGCCTCCGCCGAGGCCATCACCACCAGCACGGACTTTGAAGGTCGCTACACCGTTCCCAGCTACCGAACCAGCAACTTCCTCGATCCCAAGGGCCGTGGCCTGACCACGGGCTATGACAGTGCTGTCGGGCTTGTGCCCGTGGGTTCCTCCGAGGAGTTGGAGCGGGAAAACGTGAAGCGCTACCTGGAGAGCGAGGGCGCGTTGAGCCTGTCCATCACCCGTGTGGACGGGGAAACCGGTGAATTCAGTGGCCTGTTCACGGCACTGCAGAAGTCCGATACGGACATGGGCAGCAAAGAACCCCTGGACCTCAAGATCACCGGGGAACTCTATGGGCGGGTTGACAAGGCTTGAGTTGACCTTGACCTGCTGGAGGTCGGCTGACGATAGTGGCGGCTTGCATGGTCGCCACCGTCTCCATACTCGCGTCATACTCGCCTCCGTGAAGACGTGTGCTGCACAATGCAGCAAGCTCCTTCGGCTGCATTAGCACCTATGACCGTCACCATCAGCCCTCCGTCCCACATTGCTCCCCACGGCAACAGTCTGGTCAACCGGATGGTTTCCGAAGCGGACCGGCCCGCCCTGATGGAGTCCGTCACCAAAACCGTGGCCTGTGGCGACCGGGAAGCCTGCGACCTGGAGTTGCTGCTGGTGGGCGGGTTCTCCCCCCTGCGGGGTTTCATGGGGGAGGAGGACTATCACGCCGTCATCGATACCACGCGCACCAGCAGCGGGCTGCTTTTCGGATTGCCCGTTGTGTTCCCCACGGATCGGGAGGATATTGCGCCGGGTGATCGGCTCCTGCTCACCTATCGGGGCCAGTTTCTGGCGGTGATGGACGTGGCGAGCAAGTGGATCCCCAACAAGCCCTGGGAAGCCCAGCAGTGCTACGGGACCACCTCCATTGAACACCCTGCGGTGCGCATGATCAGCGGGGAGCGGGGCCGCTACTATCTGGGTGGCCCGGTTCATGGGTTGAGCCTGCCCCACCGCGGATTTTCCTGCCAGACCCCTGCCCAACTGCGGGACCGCCTTCCCAAGGGGCGGGACGTGGTGGCCTTCCAGTGTCGTAATCCCATTCATAAGGCCCACTATGCCCTGTTCACCAGGGCCCTGGAGGCGGAGAACGTGGCAGCGGACGGGGTGGTGCTGGTGCATCCCACCTGCGGTCCCACCCAGGGGGACGACATTCCCGGCGAGGTGCGGGTGAAAACCTATGAGCGCCTTGCCGCAGAGGTGAACAACCCCCGCATCCACTGGAGCTATCTCCCCTACTCCATGCACATGGCCGGCCCGCGAGAGGCGCTCCAGCACATGATCATCCGCAAGAACTACGGCTGCACCCACTTCATCATCGGTCGGGATATGGCCGGCTGCAAGTCTTCCATTACGCGCCAGGATTTCTACGGTCCCTACGACGCCCAGGATCTGGCCAGAACCCACTGCCATGAATTGGGCATGCAGGTTGTGCCGTCCCTCAACCTGGTGTACACAGAGGAAGAGGGGTATATCACCGCAGACCGGGCCGAAGAGAGGAACCTGCACGTCAAGACCCTGAGCGGCACCAAGTTCCGCCGGATGCTGCGCAGCGGGGAGGACATTCCCGAGTGGTTCGCCTTCCGCTCCGTGGTGGACGTGCTGCGGGCAGCCTGATCCGACGGCATGGGGGTGTGGTGACCCAACGGACCCGACGGCTCGTTAGGGTTGCTTCACTTTGATGAACACGGAACAGTGAGCAAGCGCTGGCGCAATGCAGGTCTCCTCACCCTGCTGGCCGTGATCCTTATTACCATCGGCTCGGCCTTCATTACACCCCGGGACCAGTCCAGCGCGCCGCAGCTTCTGCGCTACAGCGAGTTTATCGACCAGGTGGAGGCCGACCAGGTGGCCAAGGTGCAGATTGCCGCCGATCAACGTAGCGCCCAAGTGGTGCATACGGACAACCGCCGCTCCCTGGTGAACCTGGCCCCTGACCAGAACCTGTTGCCCCTGCTGAGCCAGCACCAGGTTGACATTACCGTGGAGCCCGATTCCGGATCACCAGCCTGGCAGGCTGCGCTCCTCAGTCTGGCCTTCCCCTGCTGCTGCTGGGCGGCCTGTTTTTCCTGCTCCGTCGGATGCAGTCCGGCGGCGGCAATCCCGCCATGAGTTTTGGCAAGAGCAGGGCCCGGGTCCAGATGGAGCCCAAGACCCAGGTCACCTTTGATGATGTTGCCGGTATTGAGGGGGCCAAGCTGGAGCTCACCGAGGTGGTGGACTTCCTCAAGAATTCGGATCGCTTCACGGCGGTGGGCGCCAAGATCCCCAAGGGGGTGTTGCTGGTGGGCCCCCTGGAACCGGGAAAACCCTTCTGGCCAAGGCCGTTGCCGGTGAGGCGGGGGTTCCCTTCTTCTCCATCTCCGGCTCGGAGTTCGTGGAGATGTTTGTGGGTGTGGGGGCCAGCCGGGTGCGGGACCTGTTCGAACAGGCCAAGAAGAACTCCCCCTGCATCGTTTTCATCGACGAAATTGACGCCGTGGGTCGCCAACGGGGGGCCGGCCTGGGGGGCGGAAACGACGAACGGGAGCAGACTCTCAATCAACTGCTCACCGAGATGGACGGCTTCGAGGGGAACACCGGCATCATCATTGTGGCGGCCACCAATCGCCCGGACGTGCTGGATGCGGCCCTGATGCGGCCAGGCCGCTTTGATCGTCAGGTGGTGGTGGACCGGCCCGACTACAAGGGACGCCTGCAAATCCTCCAGGTTCATGCCCGGGGCAAAACCCTCTGCAAGGGGGTGGATCTGAGCAAGGTTGCCCGCCGCACCCCCGGCTATACGGGGGCGGACCTGGCCAACCTGCTGAACGAGGCCGCCATCCTGGCTGCTCGCCGTCAGTTGACGGAGGTGTCCATGGACGAAATGAACGACGCCATTGAACGCCTCATGGCCGGCCCGGAGAAAAAGGATCGGGTGATGAGCGAGCGCCGCAAGCGCCTTGTGGCCTATCACGAGGGGGGCATGCCCTGGTGGGCGCCCTCATGCCGGACTACGATCCTGTGCAGAAAATCAGCATCATTCCCCGGGGCCGGGCCGGTGGTCTCACCTTCTTTACCCCCAGCGAGGAGCGTCTGGACTCCGGCCTGTATTCCCGCGCCTATCTGGAGAACCAGATGGCTGTTGCCCTGGGGGGACGTGTGGCCGAAGAAATTGTCTATGGGGATGAAGAGGTCACCACCGGAGCATCCAACGACCTGCAACAGGTCACCCGGGTGGCCC
>NZ_JENA01000138.1 GCF_000586015.1 Candidatus Synechococcus spongiarum SH4
AGCCCGAAGCTCCCGCCCCAACACCCCCCGCTCCCGATAGGAGAGCCATTTCTTGAGCACTTGATAGCCTCCCAGCTTGTAGCGCCAGACGGGAAACGGCACGTTGCGCCAGAAGGCGCGATCATTGAGATACACGTCCAAGGTGGTGTCACCACATGAGCCAAGTAGGCCAAGCATACCATGCCATGGGACCATAGCGCCGCGCTCCTCCGGGGTGAAGGGACGCTCCACCACGCGGCCTTGGCCGGGCATGACGGCATCGCCTTTGCCAAAGTGACCCCATCCCGCGGTTACAGCAAAATCCGCATCGGCCATGTTGCCCCCATCGGTGGTGCTGGGCACGGCAATGACGGCCATTTCCGGGCGCAACGGCGCCTGGGTGACGCCGGGAACGGGAACATCAGGATCCAGCAGCGCGGCTAACTGACGGCCACGGGCGGCAGAGCGGGCAAGCGCAGCCGCCGCGCCTTCAGCATTGCCCTTGGGCCAGCCGGGAAGAGGGATACGGGGCCATCCCATGCGCAGAGCGCCCGCATTGGCTTGCCGGTAGGCGGGATCATGGAGGACGGCCAACACATGGTGGAATAGATCTTCCACACTGGCGTCAAGAGCAGTAAGATAGTTCTGGGCGGCAATGGAAAGATTGGGGATGCGGGGATCGCCGTTGCTCTTGGTGATGCCGTTATCGCGGAGCCAGACGGGAAACATGAGAGCGCCACGCTCAATCAAATGCCGAGAACCCATGTGCTCTGTGATATAGGCCTGTGACTCTTGTGCCCCTTTACGCAGATGCTGCGCGGAAGAAAGTGACAGATTCCCCTCAAACACGTGTGGCCAGTAGTCAGCACGTTTCTCATCAAGTAGCTTTGTTTCTGCTTCCCAATAGAGCCAGCGGTTATCAAAGGGCCTGTAGGCAAAGTGGACAAAACTAGCTTCATTGGGACCACCACGCTTCAGTAGAGCATCCCGCACTGCACGGGCATCAAACCGAGATGTCTTCTGCATCACTCTTGGATAACGGCGGGCGATTTCCTCATGGCTCAGTGCCGGGTCGAAGTAATCAGCAATGCGCACCCGCAGCCGATCAAGATCCACATCAACGAGAAAACTATCACGGCTGGTGTTGACACCCGGAAACGACTTGGGGAACAGATCAGGCAACGCCGGCCACTGGAAATAGTCTTCACTCACGTCTGTTTGCACAAAGGGAAAGCCCAGGGGAAGGCTCGGCACCAGTTGGGTGGTCACCTGCTCTGGTGTTGCATCTGCTGTGGTCAGCAGCTTTTCGCGTTTGGCCTGGGCTGGTCCCCAGAGATGGCGCAGGTCAACGGCGCCAACGGGCTTGTGGTTCTTTTTGCGCACCAGGGTGGCGATGGCGGTGCCCACCTGGATGCCCACGGATTGGCCCCCTACGGTGAACACACTGCCATCGGGTTCTCCGTCCGGTGTTTTGCCACCTTTGCGCACATCCCCATTCAGACAATCAATCCTGACGGCATCAAACACTTCAAGGTACCGTTCCCGCATCCCGGTAAAGGACAAGCCGTCCAACCAGGAATAGTTGGAGATGAAGCAGATGACCCCTTGCCCGGTTTTCTCGGCAATGCGCCGTTCCGCCATGCGGAAGAAGCGCACGTAGAGATCGTTCAAGCCTTGCCCCTCCGGTCTGCGCACCCGCCGCGTGGTGCGGTAGGCGGTGGAGAGCGCCCGTTCCTCGTCCACCGCCAGGCCGGCAAAACCGTTGTAAGGGGGATTGCCCAGGATCACCAGGATGGGTTGTTGTTGTTTCACCCGTTCGGCCCGGTCCCGCTCCTCCTCCAGTTCGGGGAAGGGGAGAGGTTTGTTCCCGTGGGGTTCCCAGCCGGTGAGGGCGTTGGTGAGGAACACCCCCGCCCGTTCGTTGCCGTCGTCGGTCAGGGGAGCATCCAATTCTTGCAGGGTGAGGCCCACTTGAAGCTGGGCCACCACCAACGGCGCCGGCATGATCTCGAAACCGAACACCCGCCCCGTGGCGGCGGCTGTCACCCGCGCCCCCGCCAACGCCCCCAGGCCCTGGCCTTCCAGGTTGGCGGCGATGCGGCGCAACACTGCCGCCAGGTAGGCGCCCGTGCCGCAGCAGGGGTCCAGCACCACCACGTTCTCCGCGGCCAGGCCGTCGGGGATGTGCAGGTCTTGCTTGAGGGCGTTGTCCACCCGCGCCACCATGGCTTGCACCACCTCGGTGGGGGTGTACCACACCCCCAGGTCTTTACGCAGGGCCGGATCAAAGGCTTCCAGGAAGGGTTCATAGAAGTAGGGCACCGCCTCGCCGCTGGTGAAGCGGGAGAAGAAGGCGGAGCGGTCCACCCGCTCCAGGGCGGCGGCGCTCCAGTCCAACACCTCCACCAGGCCCAGGGGTTGCAGGCGGCTGGGTTGGGCCAGTTGGGAGAACAGGGCCGCCAACACTGGCGAGCGCAGATGCCACACCGCCGTGCGCCAGTCGAAGCCACCGGGTTGGGGCGGGCTTTGCCGCGCCCACAACACCCAGGCGGAGAAGACGCCGTAGAAGAGGGTTTGCACCAGGGTGGAGCGGAAGAACCTGGCTCCTTTCTCCCCCTCGAAACGCACCCCCAGGGCCTCCTCCAACGCGGAGCGCACCGTCGCAAGCTGGGGGGCGTCCCCTGCCGTTTCCACCCGGGCCAGACCATCCCGGGCATAGGAGGCCAGTAGCCAGGCCAGATCTTTCGGTTCCGCCAATGCGGCGCGGTGGCACAGGGCCCGGGACAGGTATTCCCCCAGTCCGGCGCCGGCGGTGCAGGCCAGGGTGTGGGGTGTGTCCAGGGCTTGCCGGAAGGCCGCCGCCGTTTCCGCCAGTTGGAAGGTTTCCAGCCTGGCGGGGCGGCCCGTGTTGTCCTCCCCCACCAGCACAAACTGGCGCAGGTTGGTGACCAGCACCAGCCGGTAACGCTCCCAATAGCGGCTCACCTGCTCACTGGTTGCCGTGAGCCATGCATCATCGTTTGGGCTTTTCACCTCCACCACGCCCCGCTCGGGAATCTGCCCCTCCCGTGGACGCCCTTTCTGCACTTGCCTGGCCCCGTACAGCCCGAAGTCAGGATGGCCGGCCCCCTGATTGGCCAACTCCCCCACACAGAACACCTTGGGTTTGAGGGTGGCCCCCACCCCATTGAGGAGCGTGGTCAGGGGACCGTAGCTGGAGCGCTCCCCCGTGGCGCCGCCGCTGGCGCGGATGCGGTGAAGCTCGGCGCAGTAGGCCGCCACCGCCTTGGTCAAGTTGTCGCTGGCAGCGGTCATGGGCGGGCTTGGGGGCAATGGCGGAGGATACCTTCAGGGTTGGGACTTGGCAGGGTCCCGTAGAGTGCGGCTTCCCGCACTGAGAGGAGTTTCAATGGGGAGCCATGGGGTAAGGTGGAGTGAGTGAGGCATCCAACAGTCAAGATGAGCAGACCCTCCTGGAACTGGCCCGGTTCCCGCTGGTGGCGTGTCGATTTCCATACCCACTCGCCAGCATCCTACGATTTCAAAAACAGAGAAGCAAATGGCAATGATAATGAACGTTGGGTCAAGTGGATCACAGCAGCCCGTGATGCGGGTCTTGAGGCCGTTGCCATTACCGACCACAACACAGCCGATGGAATCGAGCATCTTCAAAACGCTTGCTCTCAAGTGGAACATGCCCCTGTTCTGTTTCCGGGAGCTGAGATTACCGCCAATGATGGATGTCACTTGTTGCTCATTATGGACCCGGACCATGGTCGTGATCACGTCAACGATTTTTTAGCTCGTGTGGGCATTGAACAAGAAAACCGTGGCAAGCCAGAAGCCCGTTCTCCACAGAGTGTTGAGAATATCTTAGAGAAATGTAATGATAAAGTATTGATTCTGGGTGCTCATGTGAATAGCAAAGATAACGGTCTTTTGAAACATGGAGGCCGACAACGCATTGCTGAGCTCAATCATCCTCGTCTGGCTGGTGTTGAAGTTGTCCCCGACAAATGCCTGGAAGATGAGAAACTCCTTGCTCCTGAGAACTATGAGTCATGGCTGGATGGTAGTAAGGCAGAAATCAAGCGGAAGTTCCAGCCAGTGTGGTCATCCGATGCCCATTGCTTTACAGACCTGGGCCGTCGGTGGACCTGGGTGAAGATGACCTCGCCAACCCTGGAAGGCTTGCGTTTGGCTTTATTGGATGGGGCTGGCTCTCTGAAGCCCTCGCAAGCCGAAGACGACAATCACAACGTTCCACCTGAATTGGCCATTGAGAGCATCACAGTGGATCAAGGGAAATTCATGGGTCGGCCTGAACCGATAACCATCCATTTGAATCCATACCTCAACACGATTATTGGTGGACGCGGCACCGGTAAATCAACCATCATCGATTTCTGTCGCATGACATTACGACGGCAGGATGAACTTGAGAGTAATCAGAAAGGAGAAGAACCTCTGAAAGATTCATTTGATCGGCGGATGAAGATTCCCAAGAATCGAAAGGAAGAAGGACTCCTTACACAACAGACAAAAGCTGAAATAGTCTATCGC
>NZ_JENA01000139.1 GCF_000586015.1 Candidatus Synechococcus spongiarum SH4
GTGGCGGCATCATCTTCACCACGATTCAGAAGTTTGCTCCTGAGTCAGGGGAGGATCGCTTCCCCCGCTTGAGCGACCGTCACAACATTGTGGTGATCTGTGACGAGGCCCATCGCAGCCAATACGGCTTCAAGGGCCGCCTCAACAACAAAACCGGCCAGATTCAATACGGCCTGGCGAAGGCCCTAAGGGACGCCCTGCCGGAGGCCACCTTCCTTGCCTTCACCGGAACGCCCATCTCCCGGAGCGACCGGGACACCCAGGCGGTCTTCGGGGATTACATCTCTATCTACGACATCCAGCAAGCCGTGGAAGACGGGGCGACAGTTCCCATCTACTACGAGTCCCGTCTGGTGAAGTTGGCTCTCAAGCGGGATGCACTCCCCTCAATAGACGAGAAGGTGGAGGAGATCCTTGCGGAGGAGGAGCACGCCCCCACGACGGAGCGGGCGAAGAGTCGCTGGGCTGCCCTTGAGGCGCTGGTGGGCGCTGAACCCCGCCTGAAGCAGGTGGCCGCGGATCTGGTCTCCCACTACGAACGACGGTCCAGAATTCAACCCGGCAAGGCCATGGTGGTGGCCATGAGCCGGGACATCTGTGTCCGCCTCTATGACGCCATCGTTGCCCTGCGCCCTGGCTGGCATGACCCGGACCCCATGAAGGGGGTTGTCAAGGTGGTGATGACGGCAGCGGCAGCGGACGCTGAACACCTCCAGCCTCACCACACCAACAAGCAGCAAAAGAAAAATCTGGAGGCGCGATTCAAGAATCCTGCCGATCCGCTCAAGATGGTGCTGGTTCGGGACATGTGGTTGACGGGGTTTGACGCTGCCTGCATGGCCACCATGTACGTGGACAAACCCATGAAAGGGGCCAACCTTGCTCAGGCAATCGCCAGGGTCAACAGAGTTTTCAAAGACAAACCGGGTGGTCTGGTGGTGGACACCATCGGCATTGCCCCGCAACTGAAGGAGGCGCTGGCCGCCTACACGGCGGCAAGGGGGAAGGGCAAGCCGACACTTGATACCGGCGAAGCGCTCCGGATCCTCAAGGAGCAACTCCAGATTGCCAAGGATCTGCTCCACCCCGTCGATTGGAGCGGCTTCAAGGAACCGGGCGCGGCACTTGCCCTCATTGCCGCCTGCCTGGATCACGTCCTGGGTCTCCCCGACGGCAAGCGGCGATTCGGTGACACGGTGCTGAAGCTCACCAAGGCATTTGCCCTTTGTGGCGCGACGGATGAAGGGATGGCACACACCGAGGCGGTGGCGTTTCTCCAGGCAGTCCGGGCATTGCTGATCAAAAGCCATGGGGCGGCGCCACCCGGCGCCGGGAAGGACCCTGACTTCTCCCTGCGCCAGTTGCTGTCCGAATCCCTGGTGACGGAAGGGATCACGGATGTTTTCAAGGTTGCTGGTCTGACGACCCCGGACCTCGGCATCCTGTCCGACCGGTTTCTGGCGGAGGTGAGCAGGATCCCTCAGAAAAACCTGGCGGTGGAACTGCTTCAACGCCTTCTGAGGGATGAAATCAGAACCAGGTTCAAGGCCAACGTGGTCCAGCAAAAACGATTCAGTGAGATGCTGGCGGCATCCCTGAACAAATACATCAACCGCGCCGTTGAGGCGGCACAGGTTATTGAAGAGCTGATCGCCATGGCGAAGACGTTCCGTGAGGCATGGGAGCATGGCGCCGTCCTTGATCTGACCCCTGCCGAGCAGGCCTTCTACGACGCCCTGGCGGACAACAGGTCCGCACAGGAATTGATGGCGGAAGACGTCCTGGCAGCGATGGCAAGAGAACTGGCGGAGATGCTCAGGAGAAACGCCACCGTTGACTGGCAGTCCAAAGAGAACGTGAGAGCGAAACTCCGCATCAAAATCAAGACAATGCTCAAACGCTACAAATACCCACCCGACCGCCAGGAATCCGCCATCAAAACCGTGCTCCGCCAAGCGGAGACCATGGGGGAAGAACTGACGGATTCAACCTGAAGAACCTGATCGGAACGGAGAGGGTGGGATTCGAACCCACGAGGGTTTTGGCCCTACACGATTTCGAGTCGTGCGCAATCAACCGGACTCTGCCACCTCTCCCAGGAAGACAAGCCTAACTTATGGGACCGGGGGCAGCGGTGGCCAGGCATCCAGCAGGGCGGCGCCGTCACTGCCGGCCCACCGTTGCGCGGCGGGGCCGATCAGCACCCGGGCGCGGCGGCTGCCAGCCGTCACCCCGTAGGCATGGGCTTCATGGCTGAGGGGAACCAACGCCAACCCGGGACTCTCCAGACGCATTCCAGGCGTCAGGCGCCCGTCATGGCCCCGCACCAACTGCTGACTGAGGGGCGCCCAGCAACTCCGTTGCTCGTCACTCATGTGGTAGGTGACCAGGATCCAGTCAAAGCCGTCCAGGCCCAGGCGGTGGAGTTCCTTGCGGGCGCGGCGGCAAAACGGCAGCCGCGCTGTGGAAGAGATCAAGGCGGCGCGACCCCCATGACGGGCCACCAGAAAGGGGGCCGGCGGCTTGCGGCGTTCCGTGGCGGCGCCCCGCCGCGGGGACCAACCCAGTTGGCGGATCTCGTCGGCGAAGCGCATCTGCAACTGTAAGGCCAGGGCCAGCAGCAACAACAGGGGCGCCAGCCATGGCCGCCGCCAGGGGCCACCTGCTGCGCCAGCGGGCCGGGGCGTCAGCCACCAGAGGCAGGCCGTCACCAGCAGAACAGCCGCCACGGGCACGGGTTGCCCCAGGGGCGCCTCCGCCAGGGGCAAACTGGCGGCGCCATGGACCATCCACAGGAAACACCGCACCACCAGCACCACCACAGGCCGCACCACCGCCAGCAGCCAGCCCGTCAACACCGGCGGCAGCAGCAACACGGGCGCCATCACCATGGCCGTCAGGGTGAGGGGAGCCAGGACGGGGGTGAGCAGCAGGTTGACAGGGATGCCGTAGAGGGGCAGCCTGCCGAAATGGAGAAGCTGGAGGGGGATGGTCCAACAGGTGGCCGCCAGGGGGACCGCCATGGCCATGGCCAGGCGCTGGGGCAACCAACGGCTTAACCCCTCCCCCATGGGACCTGCCGACACCACCAGCCCCGTGGTGGCCACCACACTGAATTGGAAGCCCAGGGATTGCACCCACACCGGCGCAATCAGCAGCATGGCGATCACCGCCGCCAACAGCACCCCCACCGGCCGTTGGCGGGTTTTCAAACTGAGGAGCAGGAGCCCCAGCCCGGCCATGAGCGCTGCCCGCACCACCGAGGGTTGGGGGCCGGCCAAGGCGATAAAACCCAGGATCACCAGGGTCCCCAGCCCCAACCGCAGCAGGCGCCGCTGTCCGGCCAGGAGCAGCACGCTGCTGAGCAATACCGAGAGGTGGAACCCTGACGCCGCCAGGGCATGGGAGAGCCCGGCCCGGCGGAAGTCTTCCCGGATGATGTCCGGCACCTGGGCCATCTTCTGACCCATCACCAGGGCGGCCAGCAGGGGGCCGGACGGGGAGGAGAACGCCTCGCTGTAAGCCTGCGCCAAGTGGCTGCGCACCTGGGCCACCACCGCTACGGCCTGCTGTTCGTCGGCAGCCGTGAAGGCGGAACCGGCCAGGGCCAACTCCGCCCGCCACTGTCCGTAGCCCGCAAAGGCCACCACCAGCAGGCAAGGCAGGCATCGCACCCCCCAACTCTGCCCGCTGCCAAGACGGGTCGTCAGCAGCAGCAACCCCACCGCCACGGGCAGGGACCAGAAAAACTGCTCCAAGCCCCCCAACACCAATCCCGCGAGCACCGCCGCGCAACCCAGCCAGAGCATGGGACCCTCCCAAAGCCACCACGGGCCATGGTTCCCTCACCTTCGGGTGATGGACGCGGGTGGGCGGCGGGGCATAGGGCATAAGGGCTCAGTTTGGCGACAGTCAAACTGGCCACAACAAGGGATCTGGACAGATTGGTGGGTAGAGCTCTATACTGCGCAAGTCTCCACCCGCCGCCTCTGAAGAGCAGAAGTGCGAAGTGTTTGAATTTTTGAAATGCTATTTTGGATTTGATTCATCAGATGCATGATTATCTACTCAAGGATCTGTTGAGAGGCCATCAAGGGTAGCCGATTTCGCTGTTCTCTTGCGTCTTGATCGATGAGAGAATCCCTGCAAGGCATCTGCTGCGTCCGCCCCTACCCCTTGCCGGACTGAAACAGGAGAGAGGGCCAAGGGCTTCCCTTTGCGACTGTGCTTTGGTATGTAAGCCCCATGCCAATGCGCCCAGGTGTCCAGCGCAAACCATGAAAGGCCTCTTTGAAAGCCAGGCGCCCCAACCCCTTGCCGACCTGCTGCGTCCGCAGCGGTTGGATCGGGTGGTGGGGCAGGAGCATCTGCTGGCGGAGGATGCACCCATCGGTCGCATGGCGGCGCAGCGGCGGGTGGCGTCCATGATTCTCTGGGGGCCGCCCGGCGTGGGCAAGACCACCATTGCCCGCCTGCTGGCCCAACAAACGGATTATGCCTTC
>NZ_JENA01000140.1 GCF_000586015.1 Candidatus Synechococcus spongiarum SH4
ATCATTATGAACGAGAGCCGGGAGCTTTCAGGTCGTACGCCTGAATATACCGTGATTGATGAGTCTGAGTTGCGGCTGATAATCTGGGCAGCTCAACATGAGAGTGAGTAACAATCAAGGCATCTCGAAAAAGTCGATGATCTTCCCCGTGGCGCTGCCCTCTCACCATAAGGAGGTCAGTCAAGGTTCGCACCAGGGTGGAGCGGAAGAACCTGGCTCCTTTCTCCCCCTCGAAACGCACCCCCAGGGCCTCCTCCAACGCGGAGCGCACCGTCGCAAGCTGGAGGGCGTCCCCTGCTGCTTCCACCCGGGCCAGACCGTCCCGGGCATAGCTGGCCAAGATCCAGCGTCTTTGTAAAGCTATTGCCAGGACGCTACACTAGGCCAAGGCAGCCTGCATGAGGGACTCACGGCGGGCTTCAAAGTGTGCCCGGTGGAGGGCCTTGACCGTTGCATCGGCATCACAGACACGGAACTGGTGGCCAACACGCACATAGCGTCGCGCATTCTGGTGACGCAGTTCAATCACCACCGGACTTTTGGCCGGAACTCGCTCCTGACTGCTCTGGCTCTGGAGGCACGTGCGCAACTTGGCCTGGTAAGCCAGGTCACCGGCCTGTCCAGCCTCCAGCGTCACCAGCACCAGGTTGATGTCCTCCACCACGGAGCAGTCGTCAATAATCAGTTGCACCTGCTCGTCACGGCGATCCACGGTGGCCCATAGCAACAGGCGGGTGTCCTCGCTCAGGTATTCCTGCAGTTGGGCATAGGTCTTGGGGAACACCACCGCCTCGCAGCTTCCGCTCAGATCCTCCACGGTCAACACCCCCATGGGGTCTCCTTTGCGGGTGGTGACGATCTTGAGCACCGACACCATGACAATGGCGCTCACCTTGTGCTTATCCGGCAACTGGTCCAGATCAGCCAGGCTGACGGGGGCCAGCAGGCGGGCGGGATTGCGCAGCGGCTTCAGGGGGTGGTCCGAAAGGTAGAAGCCCACAATCTCCTTTTCCAGCCGTAATTTCTGACGCAGGTCGTATTCCTTGGTGGCCGGGGCTTTGGGTGCGTTCTCCAGGGGGGCGCCGGAAGAACTGGCGGTGGTGGCCGCAAGGTCAAAGATGCTTCCCTGACCACTGGCCCGATCCTTGGCCCGGTCGCTGGCCCAACTGACCACCAACTCCATATCGGCCATCAACTGGGCCCGGTTGCCCTGGGATTCAAGACCGTCAAGGGCGCCGCTGTGGATCAGGGCTTCCAGTGCCCGCTTGTTGAGCAACCCCACGGGCAACCGGTCACAAAGATCCGCCAGGGAGTGGAACGGTCCGTCCTGGTCACGGCTGGCCAGGATTGCCTTGACGGCCCCTTCCCCCAGATTCCGCACAGCCCCCAGACCAAAACGAATCTGCTGGCCAACGGGGGTGAAGTCCAGACCCGATTCGTTCACATCAGGCCGCAATACTTCAATTCCCATGGCATTGCAGTTGCCAATATAACGCTGTACCTTGTCGCTGCTGCCGGAATTCACTGTCAACAGGGCTGCCATATAGGCAACAGGGTAATTTGCCTTGAGGTATGCTGTTTGATAAGTTACGGCGCCGTAAGCTGTTGAGTGGCTCTTGTTAAAGCAATATTCAGCAAATAGAACCATCTGATCAAATAATTTACTGGCAATGTGTTTGTCCACGCCATGGTCTTTGGCGCCATTGATGAAGATGGTGCGGTGTTTCTCCATCTCCGTGATTTTCTTTTTACCCATGGCCCGGCGCAGCAGGTCGGCTTGTCCCAGGGAGTACCCCGCCAGATCCTGGGCAATGCGCATGATCTGCTCCTGATAGACCATGATTCCGTAGGTCTCCTCCAGAATAGGCTGAAGCTTGGCATGGGTAACATGGACCTGTTCACGCCCATGCTTGCGGTTAATGAATTTGGGAATCAGCCCTGCATCCAGCGGACCGGGTCGGTAGAGGGCCAGGATGGATGAAAGATCTTCCAACGAGGAAGGGCGCAAGTCACACACAACCTGCCGCATGCCACTGGATTCCAACTGGAAGATGCCTTCCAGATCCCCTTTGGACAACAAACCATAGGTGTCCTTGTCATCCTGGGGGAGGGTATAAAGATCCAGGTGTTCGTCCCGGGTTTGTTGAATCAACTCCAGGGCCTTGTCAATCATGGTCAGGGTCTTGAGGCCCAGAAAATCCATCTTGAGGAGCCCCATGGACTCCACGTCGTCCATGGGGTATTGGGTAATCACCTGGCCCTCGTTGCTGCGTTGCAGAGGCACCAGCTCATCCAGGGGATCCGCGCCAATCACCACGCCGGCAGCATGGACGCCATAGGTTTTGTTGGTTCCCTCAATGCGCAGGGCCAGATCAATCCAGCGGCGCACCTTTTCATCCTTCCTATATTTTTCCCGAAACTCCGACGCCGGAGTCTTATCACCGAGCATCACCTTAAGCTTTACAGGTTTTCCACGAACCACAGGAATCAATTTCGCCAGCCGGTCGGCTTCCCCGTAGGGTATGTCCAGAACCCGGGCCACATCTTTGAGGACGGCTTTTGACGTCATGCGATTGAAGGTGATAATTTGCGCCACGCGATCACCACCGTAGAGTTGGGTGACGTAGTCAATCACCTCGCCGCGGCGTTCAATACAGAAATCCGTATCAATATCGGGCATGGACTTGCGCTCAGGATTCAGAAAACGCTCAAAGAGAAGACCGTGGTCCACAGGGTCGATATTGGTAATTTCCAGGGCAAAGGCCACCAGAGAACCCGCTGCCGAGCCGCGACCGGGGCCTACGGGGATTTTCTGAAGGCGCGCAAAGCGGATGTAGTCCCACACCACCAGGAAGTAGGTGGGGAATCCCATGCGTTCAATGATCTCCAGCTCCCGCTCCAGCCGCTCCCCGTAGGTGGGATACCGAGAGACAACGGCTTCCCAGTCTGGTTGCTGAAGCTGCTGTTGCAGGCCGTCACGGCTCACGTGGCGCAGGTGGTCAATGGGGGTAGCCTGCTCAGGCAAACCCGGGAAATGGGGCATACGGCATTTGCCAAGAATGTCGTAGTCCTCCACCTTCTCGGCCACAGCCAGAGTGTTGGCCATGGCCCGTTGAATCACCTGCGGTTCCAGATGATCCTGAAACAGGCAGGCCATCTCCTCCGGAGACTTGAGATACTCTGTTCCCGTATAGCGAAGCCGTTTCTCGTCTGTCACCATCTTGCCTGTGAGAATACAAAGCAAGGTGTCGTGGGCTTCCACATCTTGATTGCTCAGATAATGGGCGTCGTTGGTGGCAATGACGTCAATGCCAAGTCCATGGGCGATTTTAACAATCTCCGTATTCACAATCCTGTCTTCATAGGAACCATGGTCCTGGATTTCCAAGTAGAAGTCGTCCCCGAAGCAATTTTGATACCATGCGGCCACCTGGCGGGCCACATCCAACCGTCCCTGCAAAATCGCTTGCGGGATTTCACCCCCAAGGCAGGCCGTGGAAATGATGAGGCCTTCTTTGTGCTTTTCCAATAATTCCTTATCAATACAGGGTCGACTAAAGATTCCCCTGCCCCGCATTCCCTGCAGATGACTGATGCTGGTTAGCTTCACCAGGTTACGGTAGCCTTGATCGTTTTTCGCCAGGACCACCAGATGGTAACGGCGCTCTCGTTTTTGCTGCGGTGCTGTAATGGAGCCGTTAATAATATACATTTCATTGCCGATAACGGGTTTGATGCCCGCTTGGCGGCACAGCTTGAGCAATTCAATGGCGCCATACATCACCCCATGGTCGGTGAGGGCCAGGGCGGGCATCCCTAGCTCCTTGGCCCGGGCCACCAGTCGGGGGAGGTGGGAGGCTCCATCCAGAAGGCTGTAGTCACTGTGGTTGTGCAGTGCAACGAAGCTCACACCAGGCGCCGCATGGACTGGGAAGCCTAGGGCCAATTCCGGGGGCGAGCCCCGGCAGTCGCCAGCAACAAAAACTGTCCCAAGGCCCACGGGTCCCACGGGATTCCGGTGTACCCCAGGGCCACCTGTACATTGATCCCATGATCTCTGTTGCATCTCTCCATCCTTTCTGGGTGGGACTGCTGGTGAACGGGGGGCTCATCCTTCTGGTTCACCGCCTGCCGGTGCTCACCGTCCAGGGCTGGGTCCACGGGGGAGCCTTGGGCGCCATGCTTTGGGGAACCATGGGCTGGCCCGGCTGGCTCACCGTTGTGCTCTACCTGGCGTTGGGTTCAGCGGTGACCCGCCTCGGCCTCAAGCGCAAGCAGGCGCTCCGGTTGGCGGAAGCCCGGGGCGGGCGCCGTGGTCCGGGCAACCTTTGGGGATCCGCGGCAACGGGTTTGAGCCTGGCGGTGCTCATGGCCCTGATCCCTGGGGCGGCGCCTCTGCTGACCCTGGGCTTTGTGGCCAGCTTTGCCGCCAAGCTGGGGGACACGTGGGGCAGTGAAATCGGCAAACGCTGGGGTGGGCGCACCCTGCTCGTCACCA
>NZ_JENA01000141.1 GCF_000586015.1 Candidatus Synechococcus spongiarum SH4
GGTCCAGGCCCATAACAGCCGTCTGGCGCTGGCGTCGGTGGTTGATCCCGGCAATCCCGCCATGGCCGCGGAAGCTGCCGTGGCCCAACTGCTGGCTACGGCGCAGAAGGGGTTTCACCAGGCTGGCGTCGCCTGTGAGGTGGTGGAGCGCCGGGGCAATCCGGCCTTTGTAATCTGTGACGCGGCTGACTGGCCCCCTACCCGTATTGGCGGCGCCTTGAGCTTGGGGGAGGGCGGCGCGGCGGCGGCAGGCGCCATGCCGCTGTAATCTCTCCAATGGCTGTAGTCTTGCCATCCCATGACCGCCACCCTTCCCGGACTGTCCACCCAGGTGGAGACCAGCCATGGCACCCTCAAGGTGGACAGCGGTTTGCTGCGCTACGACACCCGCATCCGGCGGCGGCCCACCCGCACGGTGATGGTGGGCCATGTGCCCATCGGCAGCAATCACCCGGTGGTGGTGCAGTCCATGATTAACGAAGACACCATGGACATCCCGGCGGCGGTGGCGGGGATCCGTCGCCTCGCCGATGCGGGTTGTGAGATCGTGCGGGTCACGGTCCCTTCCCTGTCTCATGCCAAGGCCATGGGGCACATCCGTCAGCAGTTACGGGACCAGGGTTGCATGGCGCCCCTGGTGGCCGACGTCCACCACAACGGCATCAACATTGCCCTGGCCGTGGCCCAACACGTGGACAAGGTGCGCATTAACCCCGGCCTGTTCGTGTTTGACAGACCCGATCCCGACCGGCAAAGCTTCAGCGCCGCGGAATTTGCAGCGGCCGGGCAACGGATCCGCGCCACCTTCGGCCCCCTGGTGGAACTGCTGAAGGAACAGAACAAGGCCCTGCGCATCGGTGTGAACCATGGATCCCTGGCGGAGCGCATGGTATTCACCCATGGAGACACGCCCCAGGGCATGGCGGAGTCCGCCATGGAGTTCATCCGCATCTGTGGCGAGATGGATTTCCACAACATCGTGGTGTCCATGAAAGCGTCCCGGGCGGCGGTGATGTTGGCGGCCTACCGGCTGGTGGCGGATGCCATGGATGCGGAGGGATTCAACTATCCCCTCCATCTGGGGGTGACGGAGGCGGGGGATGGAGACTACGGGCGCATCAAAAGCACTGCCGGCATCGCCACCTTGTTGGCGGAAGGCCTGGGGGATACCATCCGCGTGTCCCTCACGGAAGCGCCGGAGCGGGAAATCCCCGTGGGCTTCTCCATTCTCCAGGCCCTCGGGTTGCGGAAAACCATGGTGGAGTACGTGGCGTGCCCAAGCTGTGGACGCACCCTGTTCAACCTGGAGGAGGTGCTGAAGCAGGTGCGGGCCGCCACAGGCCATTTGACCGGATTGGACATTGCCGTGATGGGCTGCATCGTCAACGGCCCGGGCGAGATGGCCGATGCAGACTACGGCTATGTGGGTAAGGGGCCGGGGATCATTTGTCTCTACCGGGGCCGTGAAGAAATCCGCAAGGTGCCGGAGTCCGAAGGGGTGGAAGCTCTCATTGCCCTGATCAAGGAGGATGGCCGCTGGGTTGATCCCTGAACCAGCGCCGCCATTGGCGCGCCGCCCTCAGCGGGCGCTGGCCATCAGGGCTTCAACGAACTCGAAGCCGTTGAAGGGGCGCAGATCCCGGAGACCTTCCCCGGCGCCGATAAAGCGGATGGGGAGGTTGGCCTCACTGGCCACAGCCAGAGCAACGCCCCCCTTGGCGCTGCCGTCCAGCTTGGTCATCACCACGCCCGTGAGTTGAGCGGCCTGGGCAAACGCCAAGGCCTGACGCAAACCGTTCTGCCCCTGGCTGGCGTCCAGCACCAGCAGGGACTCAACCACTGCATCAGGGGCCTTGCGATCAATGATGGCGCGAATCTTGGCCAACTCCTCCATCAGGTTGTGTTTGGTCTGCAGGCGGCCGGCAGTATCCACCAGCAACAACTCCACGGCTTTGGCCTGGGCTGCGCCAATGGCGTCAAACACCACGGCCGCCGGATCCGCATTGGCGGAAGGATTGGCGATCACCTCCACCCGGCTGCGTTCCGCCCAGATGCTCACCTGTTCCACCGCCGCCGCCCGAAAGGTATCGGCGGCGGCCACCATGCAACGATAGCCACTGCGCACCGCCAGGTTGGCCAGTTTGCCCAGGGTCGTGGTCTTGCCCACCCCGTTGACTCCCACCAGCAGCCAGACGTTGAGCCGCTGCCGCTGGGGGGCCAGCAGGTCGCAACCTGTGGCGCGAATGGGCCGCTCCAACTGCTGCCGCAGTTGATCCTTCAGCAGGCGGAGACCTTCGGTGGGGGGCACCACCTCCTCGTTGACCCGGCGACGCAGGGCGGCCAGCACCGCATCGGTGGCCTCGACCCCCACGTCGGCCTGGAGCAACACCGCCTCCAGGTCGTCCACGATTTCAGGGGTGAGGGGATCGTCTCCCAGGCTGTTGAGCAGTTGCGTGACGAAACCGCGACGGGTTTTCTCCATGCCCTGCCGCAGGCGGCCCAGCCAGTGGATTTCCTCCAGGGACACGTCCTTGACCTGCCGGCCCTGGGCAGCAAGCACTTCGGCCGACCAGGTGAACTCCTCGTCAAAGCTGCCCAGGTCGGACTCAGGCGCTTCGTCCCCATCGGGCCGGCGGGGCGCCTCGGCGCCAATGGCCTGTGCATCCAGCACCGTCTGCCGTTGCTCCCGCTGGGAGACCGCCCTGGCCAGGAGGCCCATCCCTGCTTCCGCGCCCGTTTCCGATGGGGGCGAAGACGGCGGCGGGGAGAACGGTTCAGGGGAGGTTGCCGTGTCCTCTGGAACAGCGGATCCCTGTTGGCGGGGTGGGGATGACGGCGGAGACGGCGCCTCGGCCACCGGTGGGGCGGCGGCTGGGGCGGCAGCAGCTTTGGCCGCCTGTTCAGCCTTCAGGCGGGCATAGGCCGCCTTGGCCCACGCCAGGGTGTCCTGTGATGCTGCCCCGGGCGCGGCTCCGGATGGCGAGGGGGCGCTCCGCTGGACGGATGCGGTGGGGTCGGACGGCTCCGCTGCTGGTGAGCCAACAGGAGGCGACTGGCCCGGGGACGGCTCCGGCGGCGCCAGGGACGCGCCCCCGTCGCTGGAGAGCGTTCCGGCGCTCCCGTCCATCGGTTCCCCGGCGGCGCCCAACGGGGGTTGGGGATCCTCAGCCGCCGGACTGGCTGGCGGCGCCTCCGGAGATTGAGCCTCCGGGGGTTGGGGATCCTCAGGGGTCCTGTTCACCTGACGACGTCTAAACCAGTCAAACACCATGACCTCAGACTCCAGAGGGGGACAACCGGGCCACGGTCAGGCGGCGCAGGATGCCGTTGATGCGCCGTCGTCCTTCCATGTCGCTGTAGGTGTTGGCAAGGGCAACGGCCTCGTTGCAGACCACGGCCACCGGGGTATCCAACACCATCAACTCCGCCGCCGCCAGGCGCAGAATGTTGCGGTCCACCTGGGGAAGCCGGGCCAGGCGCCAGCCTTCCATCACGTCATCCAGTTGTCGGTCCAGGGTGGCGCGATGATCCTTCACGGCTGCCGCCAACACCAGGCAACGGCTCCGCACCTGCTCCTGGTCAGCCGCCAGCAGCAACCGCGGCAGATCCAGCACGGCAGAGAGTCGGTTGATCACCTGCTCGGCCTTCTCCAATCCCAGCCGCAGGTTGTCCCTTGCCGTACTCAGCTCCAGGGACTCCAGTTCACTCTCCAACCCATGCTGTTGGGCCGTGTGCAGATCCTGGGCGGAGCGCTCCAGGGCGTCGCGCATGTGGCCATGGAGGGCGGCAAGGGCGGCAAGCAGCAGATCCTCCAGCGTCAGATCATGGGCGGTTGCCTTGTCGCTGATCTGCCCCAGGATGAGAAGAGCCAGCTCACGAGCCAGGGAACGGCTTGATTGCGCCATGGCGTCAGGCCCCGCCCGACGGGGAATAGGAGATGGTTTGCCCCTGTGGGTACAGGCCCTCGGAAGACGGGGAAGGCTTCTGGTCCGGGCTGAGAATGCCGGCCGAGATGATGGTGCGGAAGGCCATATCCACCGGTATGTCAAGGGTCTTCACATCCTTCTCGGCCACCAGTGCGTACCAGCCGGTGGTGGGATTGGGGGAGGTGGGGATGAAAATATTGAGCATGGGTTCGGGGAAGAGGGGCCGCAGGGACTGACCGGCCGGACCCGTCACGAAGGCGATGGCAAAGATGCCTTCCCTGGGATATTCCACCAGCACCACCCGGCGAAACCGGCTTGCATTGTCCCTGAGCAGGGTCTCCAGAAGCTGCTTGAGGGTTTTGTAGACCGTTCCGGCCAGGGGGATGCGAATCAGGCTGTCTTCTCCAAACGCAACCAGAGGCCTCACCACGGCGATGCGGGCCATCAGGCCAATGAGCAGAATGGCCAGCAGTGGCACCAGCAACCCCACCATCAAGTTGATAAAGCTCAACAGC
>NZ_JENA01000142.1 GCF_000586015.1 Candidatus Synechococcus spongiarum SH4
CGCCGAGGCCGATTTACGGACCCCATGGCTGGGAAGGGTGGTCCATGGCGTCCCCCATGCCGGTCCAGAGGATGCGATCCCCAACCACCACCGCCAGGGCCAGGGCCACCTCGCAATGGCTCCACCGGGGCGCCGCTTGCAGCCAGAGGCCGAAGGCCCGGTGCAGACGCTGCTGCTGTCGCCAACCGAGACAGTTCCCGGGACCATCCACAAAGGCCAGTCCGGCCCCGTTGCGGCACTTCACCTCCACGATCAACAACCGCTCCTGCCGGTGCAACAGCAAATCCATCTCCCCATGGCGGCAGCGCCAGCGATGTTCCAGCACCTCCCAGCCCTGGGCCATTAACACTGCCGCCACCCGCTGCTCCGCGGCCAGCCCCCGTTCCGCTGCCGAACCCATGGTTTCCCCCCTGGCTGCGGTCAGCGTTCCCCCGGTTTGCGGCCCTGAACGGTACGGTCTTCACCTCAGAGGCTGGCCAGGGGATCGGGAACGGCTGCGGTGGGCGCTTCAAACTGCCCTCGGGCCACCCACTCCAGGCGCAGTTTCATGAAGTCGATGAACTTGGCGTCCGTGGAGACCACGGCTGCTGCAGGACGGGGAACGGGGGGGTCGCCAGTCTCCACAGGCTCCGCCTCCAGGAAGGAGGGCTGACGAACCAGCCAGAAATCAACGGTCTTGCCCTGTTCCCTGTAATGATCCCGCCGCTCCTGCAGCACTTCGGCGAGGGGTTCCTCCTCGCAGAGGAAGCGTTCACTGGCGGCAACGTAATGGTAGGTGGCCATCAATTCCGGGTGAGCAACGGGGTTGGACGGGGATTCCGGATCAATTCCTTCATCTGGCGGACAGCGGCGGTCAAACCCACGGCCAGGGCCCTCGCCACAATGGTATGGCCAATGTTGAGCTCTTCCATGGCGGCAATGGCGGCCACGGGCTCCACGTTCTGGTAGGTGAGGCCATGGCCTGCGTTCACCCGCAGCCCCAGGGCCCGGGCCAGACGGGTCCCCGCCTGGAGGCGGGCCAGTTCGGCAGCGGGACTGGCGGCGTTGGCATAGGCGCCGGTGTGCAACTCCACCCACCGGGCTCCGGTAACCCGGCAGGCTTGCAGTTGGTCCGCCTCCGGATCCACAAACAGGCTTACGGGAATGTCTTCCCCCTGGAGACGTTCCACGGCCTGGCGCAGCACCGGCAGTTGACGGGCCACGTCCAGACCCCCTTCCGTGGTGACCTCCTCCCGCTGCTCAGGCACCAGGGTCACCTGATGGGGCCGTATCCGCAGGGCGGTGGTCACCATGGCTTCCGTGGCGGCCATCTCCAGATTGAGACGGCTGCGCAGGGTGTGGCGCAGCAGTTCCACGTCCCGGTCCTGAATGTGGCGCCGGTCTTCCCGCAAATGAACGGTGATGCCGTCGGCGCCGCCCAGTTCCGCCAGCACCGCCAACTGAACGGGGTCGGGTTCCACGGTGCGGCGCGCCTGACGCACCGTGGCGACATGATCAAGATTGATGCCCAGGCTCGCCATAACCTTTCTGATGATGCTCCCACCGGGTCATGTTCATGAACTCCCGTACCAGTCGGGACACGCCTCATAGTAAGCACTGTTGCTGTCGTTTTCCCGGGCCTCCGCTTTCCAGCAGCAGCAGCGCCCCTGATCCCGTTGCCGGAGCAGGGCATTGGCCCATTCCCACACCAGCCTGGCGGTGGCCTCCATGCCCACGTTCTCCAGCACCCGCAGATCCAGGGCGCCCAACCGGTGCAGCCGTTGCCACTCCGCCAGAAGGGGATCGTCACGATTCACCAGGAAGGTGTGATCAAATTGCTCCGTCAACTGCCGACGCAGGGGGCCCAGGCCGGAGAAATCCACCACAAAGCCGTGCTCGTCCAGGCGGGTGGCGGCAAACCAGAAGACGAAGGAGCGGCTATAGCCATGGACAAAGCGACAATGCCCCTTGTGGCGCCACTGGCGGTGACAGCAGGGGAAATCCGTGAAGGCTTTGCTGCAGGTGTAGACAGGACGACCCATGGCCGGGCAGGGGTGAGGATCAGGGCCGGGGTTGCCCCTGTGGGGGACAATCACCGAAGGTGCAACGGACCATGACCCATCCTGCCGCCCCGGCGCCGGACCAGGAACCCCTGCCGGCCCCTTCCGCCCCCCATGTGCAATGCCCTCCCCTGGACACACTGCGGTTTGATCATGCGGGCTTGATTCCCGCCGTTGCCCAGGACTGGCTGGATGGGGCCGTACTGATGGTGGCCTGGATGAACCGGGTCAGCCTGGAGCAAACCGTGGCCACAGGGGAGGCCCACTACTGGAGCCGCTCCCGCCAGGAACTCTGGCGCAAGGGGGCCACCTCCGGCCATCGTCAGCGGGTGCGCCAGTTGCGCTACGACTGCGATCAGGACGTGTTGTTGCTCACGGTGGAGCAAGTGGGGAACGTGGCCTGTCACACCGGCGCCCGCAGTTGCTTTTACGGCCATGGAGCCGATCCGGGCCCCGGTGGTCCCCATGCCCCGGCGCCCCCGGTGGACGCGGTATCCGAACTGTATCAACTGATCGCCCAGCGTCGCCGGGAGCCGGAAGCTGGCAGCTACACCAATATCCTCTTCCGTGGCGGGGACAACCGCATTCTTAAGAAAATCGGCGAGGAATCGGCGGAATTCGTGATGGCCTGCAAGGACGACGACGCCACCGCCATCAGCGGGGAAGCGGCCGACGTGCTCTACCACATGCTCGTGGCCCTGGCCCACCATGGCGTATCCTGGCGCCAGGTTTTGCTGGAATTGGCCCGGCGCCGGCACAAGCCCCGGCCCGGCTAGGCCAGCCTGCTTCCACGGGTCCAACCCTGTCCCCCGAGAGTGCCGCCTTGACCACCAGCCCCCCTGAATCGCAGCCGGCCCATTGCGGATCCCGCCCCAAGAAAATCGCCTTCGGCATTGCCCCGCTGGGGGTAATTTCCATCGGCATTGTGCCCATGGGGGTGGTGGCCATCGGAGTGGTGCCTATGGGGGTGGTGAGTCTTGGCGCCGTGGCCATGGGGGTGATCACCGGCTCGGTGGTGGGCATGGGGGTGCTCACGGCCGGGGTCAGCACCATGGGGGTGTGGTTTGTGGGCAGCGATGAGGGGAGCATGGGGGTGGTGCGTCTTGGCCCTGGCGCCAAGGAGTCCCACCACGGCAGCACGCCCCACGCATCCCGTGGCAGCCGCCACGGCCATGGCTCCCATGGTCATCATCACGGTCATGGGAGCCACTGAGTCCCGCTTTTCCGTCCACCATGGGGCCGACTGTTGTAGGATGGACCCGTTGGTTGCCGTCTTCGGTCGATTAGCTCAGCGGTAGAGCGCATCCTTCACACGGATGATGTCACTGGTTCAAATCCAGTATCGACCATACTCAACTCCGGTTCCGGATAAACCTGGATCAGTTCAGGCGCGGCTTGGCCTGTTACGGTCGGCGGCGTCCTACTCCCGGTAGGGCCAGGAGGAACCCCGTCCCGGACGGGGGAAGGGTGGCCCAACGGTCCCACGGTCCAGCAGGCCCGCCGGGCCTTATTCTATGTCGGATTCGCTGGCGCAGCCCTTGGAGCCCATGCCGTTCGACCACCTGCTCAGTGTTATCGAGATCCTCAAAGAGCGCATCAGGATACACCGCCCGTCACTTCAACAGAACGAAACACGCACACGGACGGCGTTGATCGACCCCCTGTTGACCGCGCTGGGATGGGACGTGTCGGATCCCGGCCTGGTGACGCCGGAATATGGTGTAGGCCAGGGCAGGGTTGACTATGCCTTGAACGGGTCCGACGCCATACCCGCGGCCATGGTGGAAGCCAAACGGCTCAATCACCCCCTCAACGACGATGAACGGATGCAGATGTTGAACTATGCAAACGTGAGAGGGGTGCGGTATGCTGCTGTAACTGACGGTGACATCTGGGAGCTGTACGAGGTGTTCAAGTATGCGACTTTGGAAGATCGCCGCCTGCTGAACGTGAAGATCACCGACACGCTTGCTTACCAACTCGCCCTGCAACTGCTGCTGCTGTGGCGGCCGAACCTGGCTTCGGGAAAGGCCGTCCCAGCCCAGGAGCCGGTCTTGGAATCAGAACCGTCAACTGCAGAAGTGTTCCATCCACCTTCCACTGCACCTGTAGACACCCCGTTGCCCCGGACGAATCCCGCGCCATCTTCAGCGATGCCTCATCAGCCGAAACCGCAGGACAGTTCACGCAGTTTCAAGGCGCAGTACTGCGTTGACGGAAAAATCTGGCGTGAATGTCCCAATGCCACAGCTTTGATGCTCTCTATCGTAGAGTGGTGTGGACAATATCATAGAGATGGAGCAGATAACTATTACGAGAAACTAAGTCATGTTTGCGTTCGTGGTAACCGACCGATGCTCACCAGGGAGAGAGTCACGGAAGACGCAAAGAAA
>NZ_JENA01000143.1 GCF_000586015.1 Candidatus Synechococcus spongiarum SH4
GGCCCGTGGTCCATGGTTGCCCCATGGCGCCATTCAGCCAGCGGAGAGCAGCAGACGCAGGGCCGCCAGCACCCGGCGGGGGTTTTTGCGGTGCATGGCCATGCCCAGCCAGTAGGCGGCTTCTTCCCGGGCCATGGCCTCAATGCCCCGGGCGCAGTTGTCCATGGCGGTCACGTTGCGCATGGGCGCCAGCAGCTTGAACAACAATCCCATGGTCAAGGCCAATTCCTCCGGGAGCCCATCACGGCGGGATTCCCCCTTGCGGAGCCTGGCCAGGCTCACCTTCCCGGTGTTGAGGCGCCGCAGCACGGCTCCCTCCGCCAACAGGAGCTTATGCCCCCCAAGACCGGCAATCCGGCGGGGCTGCCTGAGTTCCGGGGTGGCGGCGCTGGGCGCCTGCCACACCTCCAGCAGCAGGTCGCTGGGACCCCGCTGGCGGCTGCGCAGTTCATAGGCGGGACGACCCGAGGCGCTGGCGCTGGTCATGGGGTGCTCAACTCCAGGGAAATGGTGGCCGTCTGGGCGCCCAGGCCTACCCTGGTGAGGCGGGAAATCCAGGCCGCGCCGCCATCGTTCCAGGCGAGGGGCGGGTCGTAGGTGAGCTGATATTGGATGTCGAGGGACTTTTCGCCGCCCCGCCGCCATTGCCCCTCAATGAAGCCCCGCAGGATGCTGGCCTCTTCCGGCGCGCCTTTGAAGTCAAAGGTCCACTCCGCTGCGCCGTCGCCGCTGCTCCAGCCCCCTTCCATCATTTCCACCCGCACCGTGGCGCCCGGCTCGGCTTTGAGCAGAGCCAGGGGCACAAAGCCGTCACCGGTGTTCATGCGCCATGCGAGGGAGCAAATCCCCCGGCCGGAACTGCTCACCTGTTGGGCCAACTGGGTGAGGATCGTCTTGATGTTGCCGGTGCGCTCCGGCATCCCCGGAGGTGGCGGCGCCACGCCACCGCCAGGAGTGCCGGCCACCGGATCCAGCCCCAAGCTCGGCTGGGTTGTGGGGGCGTCACCTCCTGTGGGCGGCTCTGCGGGGGCAGCAGGCGGAGATTCGTGCGCAGCGGTGGGCGGTGGCCAGATGCCCAGCGCTTCCGCCTTCTCCATCATGTAGACCTTGGCGTCCTCGCTGATGCTCAGCGTCCCCGGCGGCAGGCCCCGGCCCTCCAGCCGCTCCCCCTCCTTGTAGACAAACACCCCTTCATCCAGCCCCATCCGCAGACACTTCTTGAGCACCTCGTGGCCAATCAGGATGGGCAAGGCGGGGTCCTGGTAGTACTCGTTGCGCAGATCCCGGCTGCTCATCACCCCCCGACGCCGCAACGGGGTCTTATCCGCCATATAGTTGGGCGCGGGCGGTGTGTCATCGGGAAGAATCAGTTCTCCGGCGTCCCGCAGCACCCGCTCCACCTGCTTTTGCCCCACGCCGGGCTCGCTGCTGGCGTTGGTGACGGTAATGACGGCATGGACGAGGGGCGCATCCGCTGGGCCGCGCTCGGGATAGAACACATGGCGGTAGGCCTGCTGCACCGATAGGGCAAAGTCCAGTTGCGCCCGTCCGTGGCGCTCCTTCACCGTCTCCTGCTGGTGGCTCTGCAGGCTGGCGAACAGATCCCCCCGCTGCATCTGCCCCAGGGCCAGGAAGGTGCGGGTCTTGCGCTGCATGTCCTCCACCTGCAGCCCGTCGGCGCAGACAAACACCAGATTGTTGCGATTGCGCCGTATGTTGGCCTTGTCACCCCGCTCCGTGAACAGCCGCGCCACCAAATCCGGCAGTTCCACGTTGTCTTGCGCCACCGTATGGCCGTCCCAGTGGAGCACCGCCAGATAGGGGCCGTCCGTATCGTCGGGAATATCCGCCGGGCTGGTCGGGAAGATCGCCGGCGCAAAACACCGCCCGCCCTTGGCAAAGATGGAGGCAACGTGGCGTTGCAACTCCTGGCGCACCGTCTCCTGGTCAAACTGTCTCTCCCGTTTTCTCACCATCTGGTTGAGGTTGGCTTCGGTGAGGAAGCGCAGCTTGCTGGCGGCGCTGTCGTCCAGGTATTCCGACCCCTCCCGCAGGAGACGCACCGCCTTGTCGATGAAGGCGGGATCCAGACCCGGCGCATAAAGGCTGTAGTTCAACTCCAGCCGCCCGAGGCCCTTGAGGGGCTCGTTGAAGGCCAGGGAGTGGAACAGCACCGTGCGGGCCGTCAGGGAGCCGTAGGGCGCCAGACCCGCAAACTCGCCCCCATCCAGTTGTTGGGCCAGGGCTTTGCCGTCCTCGGCGCTGGTGCGGGCCACATCGGCCCGGATCGCCGGGATGAAGGCCTGGAGCCCCAGCTTGGTGGCGATCTCCAGGCGGATCCGCTCGTTGCCGGGATCAACGTGGCACAGGTGGATGGCGGTGGCGTCACCGGGCCGCTCTTGCCAAAGCTGGGCAACGGTCCGGGCCAGCAGCCGCAACATGCCCCGCACCCGTTGGAAGTTCTCCAAGGTGGAGGTTTTCTGCATCAGGGTCTCGATGAGTTCCGGATGCAGTGGGTAGCCCTTGCGCAATGCCTCGGCCCGATCATCCCTTTGGCCCACAGGCGGCAGAGCCGAACCATGGCGGCTCCAGAGATCCTGGTAGGCCCGCACCACCTCCCCCACCCGACTGCGGTCGATAGAGGCAAACAGGCGGCGGCGCAACACCTGCACCGTTTCTTCTTCACTGGTGGGGGTCAGGGCTGTAACTTGCCGTCCCGTCACGGATTGCAGTTCTGCGAAGATCCGGTCAATCCGTTGGTTCTCGTCTCCATAGGCATCCATGGCCTGGCCCCCACGGCCCAAGGCCAGGGTGAACACCAGCACGGCGTTGGGGAGAGAGTTCACCGCCTTGATCAGATCCGTGAGGAAGGGGGTGAGCTGCCCGGCGGCCAGGCCGGCGGCAGACCCCTTGAGCTTGCGCAGATAGATGGAGAGCTCGTCCATGAGGATGAGCACCGGCCCGTCGCCCATGAGTTCCCGCAGGGTTTCCGCTCCGGGGGGCGCAGCCCCCAGCCGGTCGCTGTTGCGGATGCGTTCATAACCCGTCCGCCCCGCCAGTTGCACGGCCAATTCCCCCCAGGGGGTGGCGGCCAGGATGTCTCCATCCATCCGTCGGCCGTTCATGGGGTCGGCGTTCTCCCCGTCAAAAACCGCCACCGTCACCGGCCGGCTGGGCAGCGTGGCCGGATCGGCAAACTCGGCCAGGTGGGGAATCTGCCGAGGCGCCGTCAGGATGTGGTGGAGGCCGATCAGGGCATGGGTCTTGCCGCCGCCGTAACTGGTATCCAGCCGCAGGATGCTGCCCAACTGGCGATCAGCGCCGGTGAGCCGCCCCACCACCGCCTGGATCAAATCCTTGAGGCCGCGGGTGGGGTGAGTGTTGGCAAAGAAGAGGGCGGGATCCTTGTAGATCTCCGGCGCCGTACCCCTGAGCACCTGACTCAGGTCAGCGGCAAAGTCTTCATCCCGGATCCGTCCCGCAAGCACGTCCTGGCGAGGCTGGCACAGGTGGTAGATGGTGGGGGGACGCATGGGTTCAGCGGTCATCAATGGGTTACGGCAGCACGGCCCCTGCTGCGGGGTGTTTTGGTCTTCAGCCGCGTTTCTTTCGCCACAGTGGCTGGTGGGTCGTCGGTATCACAGATGTTTCCAGTAGACGATCTTGTCTGCGCCGACCTCGTAAAACTCGCGAATACGGGCCTCCTCAGCATAGCCAACGGCATTGTAGAAGGCTCGGGAACGTCTGAATTCAGGTGTTCCCATCGTCTCGACGATGAGAATCCGCTGACCAGCGGATCGAAGGCGATCCTCCAGATACCGCACCATGGACCCGCCAATTCCACGTCCCCGGTAACTAGCGAGGATGCCGATGGCGCGGAGGTTCCAGGTGCCGCTCGTCATGCGCTCCGGTTCACAGAAGCCAAACCCGACCACCCGTCCGTCGGCAATCGAGACAAACCAGATGTCGCGATTGGCTTGCCCAATGTAGCCTGCGATCATGGCATCCAGCATGGCTGGCGGGAAGAGATCGGCGTCCTTGATCACGGACTTGATCGCCGGAATGTCCGACCGCTGAACCGGTCGGATGGCATGTTCCATGGTGGCCTTCGGTCTGAACAATCACGGGGGTGCCTGTCCATGGTTCCACAATGCCCTCAGGAGATTGGCATCAATAGTCGACCTCCTCCCCTTCGACTGCAGATAAATCTTCCTTCTTCAGGTGGGTTCCCGCTTCAGGGTGTTTTGGTCTTCAGCCGCGTTCCTTTTGCCACACTGGCTGGTGATGCCCTCTCCCGAATCACCGGCAACGCCCCCGACACTGACACCAGATGCACAAACAACAATCATGCTGCGGTTACGTGGAGACGGAACGCTGTTGCTCCAGATTATGGATTCCAGC
>NZ_JENA01000144.1 GCF_000586015.1 Candidatus Synechococcus spongiarum SH4
GGCGCCGGTCTGAGGGGCTCAGCAGGTGGCAATGGGCATGCGCCAGCCGGTCCCGAATGCCCGGCCACTCACCTTCAACACCGGCGGCGCCTGGCGCCGCTTGAACTCGGCCCTGCGCAGCAGGGACCAGATGCGCTGCACCAGCGCCGGATCACCCCCCGCCGCAATCAATTGATCCGGGGTGTGGTGCTCCTCCACCAACTTCTTGAGAATGGGGTCGAGAACGGCATAATCCGGCAGGGAGTCGCTGTCCTTCTGGTTGGGGCGCAGCTCGGCGCTGGGGGGCTTGCTGAGGATGACCTCCGGAATCAGCGCCCCCCGGGTTGGCAGCCCCGCCCCACGGCGCTGCCGCAGGGCCCCAGGGCCGTTGAGCCAACGGCAGAGACTGTAGACGTCGGTTTTGTAGAGATCTCCAAGCACCGCCAGCCCACCGTTCATGTCTCCGTAGAGGGTGCAATACCCCACCGCCAACTCCGATTTGTTGCCCGTGGACAGGAGCAGGCGCCCCTCCTGATTGGCCATGGCCATGAGCAGGGCGCCGCGAATGCGGGATTGGAGGTTTTCCGCCGTCAACCCGTCCGGGTCTTTGCCCAGGGCAGGGTGCAATGTCTGGGCAAAGGTGTCCATCAGGGGGGTGATGGGCGCCGTGGTGGTGGCCATCCCTAGCAACCGGGCCAGCGACCGGGCATCGGCAACCGAACCGGGGGAACTGAAAGCCGACGGCATCAGCAGGCCGCGCAACTGCCGGGGACCAAGGGCGGCAGCGGCCACACAGGCCACAAGGGCGGAATCAACACCGCCACTGAGCCCCAACACGGCTGAACGGAAACCGCACTTGCGGGCGTAATCCTCCAGACCCAGAACCAACACCCTCCAGAGGTCCTCCTGGGGAGACGTGACGGCCCTGGGGGACCCGGCCGAGGGGGCTGCCGCCGTCCCCCCATGGGGCAACCGGCCGGAGGGCAAGTCCAGACGGACCCAATGGCTGGCGGGACGGGCTGAGGGCAACTGCAGGAGAACGGCGCCCTGGGGATCCACCACAAAGCTGTTGCCGTCAAACACCAGTTCATCGTTACCCCCCACTTGGTTCACGTACACCACCGGACACCCCAGGCGGGCCGCGGCAGCGGTGGCCAACTCCCGGCGCAGCGTCTGCTTGCCCACCGCAAAGGGGGAGGCGGAGAGATTCACCATTACGTCCGGCGCCAGGGGCGCCAGCTCGGCGACGGGATCACAGTCGTAGGTGGGCTGACGGGGGCGCCGAGGATCCGCCCAGAGGTCTTCGCAGATGGTGACGGCCAGCCGCAGGGACCGCCCCGCCAGCGGGATCTCCACCAGGCAGGGCTGGCGGCCCGGACGAAAGTAGCGGCGCTCGTCGAACACGTCGTAGCTGGGAAGGAGCCGCTTGGCGGCCACCATCCGCCAGCAGCCGTCCCCCACCAGGGCGGCGCTGTTGTGGAGGGGGCAGTCCCCTCCGTCCGCCAAGGGGGTCACCCCACCCACCAGCAGCCGGAGATTCTCCGGCAAGGCCAGAGCCAGGGCATCCAGCACCTTCTGCTGCCGCCGCAACATGGTGGGTAACAACAGCAGATCCCGGGGGGGATACCCCCAGAGCGCCAACTCCGGCGTTACCAGCACCTGGACGCCGGCCGCGGCGGCCTGCCGGGCAGCCGCCAGCACCTGATGGCTGTTGCCCTCCAGGTCCCCCACCAGGGGATTGAGTTGCGCCAGGCCGATGTAGACGGGCCGGGACCGGGGCTCGGGCATGGTCACTGGCGGGCGGCATGGGCCGGCACGTCGTGGGCCGTGAACCCGTAGAGCCTCTGGGACGCCAAGATGGGCAATAACTCCTTTGGCGCCAGGGCGGGATCAGGTCGTTGGCGGATCTGGGAACTGGCCACAGGCGGGATGTGCAGCGGCAGGGCTTCCAGGCGGCGCCGGCGGCCTGGAGCCGTGCCATGGCCTGCTCCTGTTCCGGCCCGTTGTTCCGGGGAACAACCACCAGACAGCAGCAGCGCAACAACTCGGAGGCCTGATACCAGTTGGGGATCTGGGGCAGCAGATCCACCCCCACCACAAACAGCAGGCGGGCCGTGGGGAAGCAGGTCCGGGCGGCCCGGACACTGTCCAGGGCGCGACGGCTGCTGAAATCCTGCCGCAGCTCCAGGCGGCGCCCCCGGGCCATCATCCGGGTCTTGAGGCTGTCCACAACCACCTGGAGCAACTGGCGGCGGACCGCCAGGGGTGCGCCATGGCGTTTCAAGGGGTTGTCGCTGGCCCATGTGGCCACCATGGGGTAGCGCCGGGCCAGGCCGGCCAGAATGGCCTGGTGACCAATGGTTGGCGGATCGGCACTGGTGCCGAAGAGGGCCACGACGGGAGGTGAAAACCGGGTGCTCATGGCAGCAGAGCGGCATCTTTCCGGGTGAAGGGCCGGCCACGGAACTCTTCGGCCTGGGTCCAGCACAGCCACGGGGCGTGGGGATCCTGTTGCCGCACCAGGCGCCGCATCATGGTGGCCGACGGGGACAACCGCAAGGCTTCTCCCGCCACCAGCTTGTGGGCCGTCAGCCGCCCCAGGAGGCGGGTGGTATGCACCGCAAGGGTAGCCTGGGCCAGGGCCACCGGACCGGCAGGGGCCAGGCTGAGGCCTGCCGTAAACGGCGCCGCCGCCAGCAGCAGGTGTTTCACGAGACCCAAAGCCCCCTGCAGGCCCAACTGGACCCCGCCCACCCACAGCAGGTTGGTCCCCAGTTGTCGCACCAGGGCTTGGCGCTGGGGGCCAGCCCTGGGGAGGGGAACACCATAGAGATCGGCCAGTTGCACAACCAAGCCTGTATCGGCCGTGGCGGCGCCCGCCAGATCCACCAGCATGACCGGATTCATGGCCAGACCCGTTGCCTTGGCGACGGCGTAGCGGCCAATCAACCGCTGGGCCCGTGCGCGGCGCTGTTGAAGGCGGCAACGCATCAGCAGACGCTGGAAGCGGCTCGCGGCTTGCAGGCTGTTGAGCGCCAGGAGGCGGGCGCCGTCGGAACGCCACAGGTGCAGCAACGCCTCCCGGAGGGGCTCCACCTGGGGGGGCGCCGCCTCGCTGCGGATCCTGCCATCAGGGAGTTGTTGCGGTTGGCGGGGGGCCGCGGCAATCATCAAGGGAGTGGTCCGGACTGCCCCGTCACCCAGCAGTTGCCGCACCCGGCCGCCGATGGCGCCGGCCAACTGGCGGCGTTCCGCCGGTGTCCAGGTGTCGGCGCGGTTCAGCACCAGGAGCACGGGTTTTCCACAGCGGCGCAACTCCGTCAAGGCCCCGGCCTCGGGAGCAGAGACGTCGCCGCCCAGCACCAGCAGCACCAGATCGGCCCCCATGGCCAGGCGGCGGGCCAGCCGCCCCTGGGCTGACCCCTGGATTTCGTCCAGTCCCGGAGTGTCCACAAGGTCCACGGCCTGCAGGCCGGGAATGGGAGCGGGGGGGATCCACACGGCCTGTTGCTGCCGGCGGGTGCAGCCATGGGCCACGTCCACGGCAAAGCATGGGGAGGGCAGCAGGGCATTGAGCACACTGGATTTGCCCACCCCGACCCGACCGAACACCACCAGACGGGGGCGCCGTCGGGCCAGGCGTTGCAGTTGGCGATCCACCATCTGCAGGTGTGGCCCCAGCCGACTGTGCTCCCGGGGGGAAAGCGCCAGCCGCCGCCGCCAGCGCTCCAGCATGGCCAGCGTCTGGTCCGCCACGGCGCCGCCAGCATTCGCCACGGTCATGGTCATGGTCGTGGTCATGGGGACTGGGGGAGGGAACGCCAGCCCGCCAGCCAGGACAGGACGGCATCGGCGCCGATCACACCGGCGAACCCGCCAAACTCGTCCACCACTACCCGCACCCGGTTGCTGTGCTGACGGAAGTCCATCAACAGTTGGTCGGCGCGAATCATTTCCGGGACAAACGCCACCGGCTCGCTGAGATCCGTCAGGGAGCGCTCCCCAAGGCCCTGGGCCAGGGCCGCCAGCAGCGCCTCCCGGCTGGCCACCCCCAGAACGTGGTCCACCGCTTCCCCCAGGATCACCCACCAGGGGTCGTTGCGCTCCAGGAGGAGAGCTTGCACGTTGACCAACCGTTCCGAACCCGCCAGGGTGGGGGCCGCCACCCGGGGCACCATCAACTCACTGGCCCGCAGGTCGTTGAGTTGGAACACCTTGCCGATCATGGCCGCCTCGTCGGCTTCAATGCGCCCCTGCTGGTGACCCAGGCGGGTCAGCAGACGGATTTCCGCCTCATCGGTGACGTGGGTGCTCTGGGCCGTCAGGGCCGGCACCAGACGCTCAAGAACAAGCACCAGCGGCAGCAGCAG
>NZ_JENA01000145.1 GCF_000586015.1 Candidatus Synechococcus spongiarum SH4
CCTTCATCACCCATCACGGTGACGGCGCCCACGAGGACGACGATGGACGACACGGCATGGCCCTTCCGGGTCAGGAGGATGGCGGACCCTCGACCCATACCGGGGATGTTCCGGTGATCAGGATCACCTTGCCCATGGGGTTGCCGCAAGCATTGATGGGGAGAAGGGTGGGGATGGGGACCGCGAGGATCGAACTCGCCTAAGGCGGATTATGAGTCCGCTGCATTCACCAGATTGCTAGGCCCCCATGGCGCCATTTCACCAGCCTCGTCACCGGCCAATGGCGCCCGCCCCACCGAGCTTAGGCTACAGGCTTTGCTCCTGAGCCAGAAGCCAGGCCGTCACCACACGGGTGGCCTGGCAGTCGTCGTGGTTGTATTCCAGGATGCGGCGCAGGTCATGGTCATGCCCATGACGACGCCAGTGGCGCCACCACAACACGGCGCGGGCCCCCTCCGCGTTGGGCTGGCGCCACCGGAACCCCAGCCATGTGGCCACACTCTTGAGGCCATAGCTGCTGAGGGGCAGCACCCATTGCTGACGCAGCAACTGATGCACGTCCATGAGGCGCTGCTGCAAAGTCTCCCGTGAAGCGGCGCTGGCGCCAGCCCGGCGGGCTAGGCGCAGCAGTTCAACCCGCTCCGTTTCCCCGTAATGCAGCAGGGGCCAGTCTGGAAAACGGCTCAGCAGACCATGGATGCGCCGCCAGCAGCAGCCGTCGCCCTGGTGGGGCAGACAGAGAACGGGATGGTGTTGTGGGGAAGCGCCCGTTGGGTCCAACGTCAGGTTCAACGGCGCCCCCGGATCCGGTCGGGTCCAGATCAGAAAGCCATGGAGGTAGTTCTCGCGAGCGTCTGGATCCGCCTCGATGTCGTAGAAGAGCACCCCCGGAACCTGATGAAGCCGTGTCGTCAGGCTGTTCCGGATCGATGGGACGGCGTCGGGGCGGCGCTGCGCCTGTCGGCTCTGCTGACTCCGGGCCTGGAGCGCCAGGGCGGCGGCCAAGGCATTGTGGTGGTCCACTTGGTTGGGATGCCCCTCCCGAGCCAGCGCCTGCCCCAGCCGGAGCGGATCGCTTCGGGCCAACTCCGCAATGGTGTGGATCTGCAACCGGATCAACTGGCGACGGCGGCCCGCCCCCACACCGCTCACGTCCCCCAGATGGCCACTGGCGGCGGCATGGGCATTGCAGGGCCGCCGCCAACTGCAGATGGCGCAGCGTTTGCGTTCTGCAATCAACTCCGGGGGGTGGGGTTGGCTCAGCCCAACGGCCACCTCCTCCAGCAACTGGTCAAGCTGGGGCTGCAGAGGGTCCAAGGACACCTGTTGGCAGGCCCCATCGCCACTCAACACCAGGCCATGGGGGGGACACTGCCCTTGAAAGCCTTGCAGAAGGCGCCCCAGAAAGGCCAGGCATAGCCGTTGTTCGCGGTTGATGAAGCGGCCTGTGCGCACCAGCAGCGGCACATAGCTCCATGGTCCGAACCGGCTCTTGGCGTCGTCACGGCGCAGCAGCAGGGGGATCCGCCCCCTCAGTTGGAAACGCCCCTCCCGCGCCAGAAGTCGCAGGCCCTGGATCGCGGCTGCGCCCCGCAAGGCTTCCGGGGTGCCCCGCGCCATGACCAGACCACGGCCCGCGCCATAACGACTGAGACACCGCTGCTCCTGGCCCAACTGAACGGCCCGCTGAGGATGCCAGGTTCGCCGGGAGGGGTTGTCATGGAGATCCTGCCAGGCCTTGCGGGGGCAGCGCAGCCAACTCCGCAGCAGCCGGTCGCTGATCACCAGGCCGTCACTCTTCAACAGTCACCAGCCCCGTATGCTGCTGCGTCCTGTCCACCGCCCAGGTTGGCGTCATCTTCAGCCCCGGTTCAAAAGAATCCATACGGACAACCAAGCAACTCCCACCTGGTCATCCTAGATTCCCTGCAAGAGACACCTTCGGGATGCACCTCAGCCAGTTGCAACACCCCAACCAGCTCCATGGGCTGACCGTTCCGGACCTGGAGCAGATTGCGCGGCAGATTCGCGAGAAGCACCTGCAGACCGTATCCACCAGCGGTGGACACCTGGGACCGGGTTTGGGGGTTGTGGAACTGACCCTGGCGCTCTATCAAACCCTGGATCTGGACCGGGACCGGGTGTGCTGGGATGTGGGCCACCAGGCCTATCCCCACAAGCTGATCACCGGCCGTTATCACCGCTTCCATACCCTGCGGCAGAAAAACGGCGTTGCCGGCTACCTGAAGCGCAGTGAAAGCCCCTTCGACCACTTCGGGGCGGGCCATGCCTCCACCTCCATCTCCGCAGCCCTGGGCATGGCCCTGGCCCGGGATCGCAAGGGAGAAGACTACAAATGTGTGGCGGTCATCGGTGACGGCGCCTTGACCGGCGGCATGGCCCTGGAGGCCATCAACCACGCCGGCCATCTGCCCAAAACCAGGCTGCTGGTGGTGCTCAACGACAACGATATGTCCATCTCGCCGCCGGTGGGGGCGTTGTCAGGCTATTTGAACAAGCTGCGCCTGAGTCCGCCCATTCAATTCCTCAGTGACTCCATGGAGGAAAGCGTGCGCCACCTCCCCTTCCTGGGGGGGGAGCTTCCCCCCGAACTGAGTCGCATCAAGGAAGGCATGAAGCGGTTGGCCGTGCCCAAGGTGGGCGCAGTCTTTGAAGAGTTGGGCCTCACCTACATGGGTCCCATCGACGGCCACGACATCTCCGCCATGATCCGCACCTTCACGGCGGCCCACAACTGCGAAGGCCCCGTGATGGTGCATGTGGCCACCACCAAGGGCAAGGGCTATGCCTATGCCGAGGCCGACAAGGTGGGCTATCATGCCCAATCCAGCTTTGATCTGGCCAGCGGCAAGGCGAAGCCCAGCACCAAACCCAAGCCCCCCAGCTTTTCCAAGGTGTTCGGCTCCACCCTGGTGCGCATCGCCGAGCACAACCCCCGGGTGGTGGGCATTACGGCGGCCATGGCCACGGGCACGGGGCTTGACCTGCTGCAGAAGGCCTTACCGGATCAATACATTGATGTGGGCATCGCCGAGCAACATGCGGTGACCCTGTCCGCCGGCATGGCCGCCGAGGGGTTGCGACCTGTGGTGGCCATTTACAGCACCTTCCTGCAGCGGGCTTATGATCAGGTGATTCACGACGTGGGCATCCAGAAGCTGCCGGTGGTGTTCGTGCTGGATCGTGCCGGTGTGGTGGGGGCTGACGGTCCCACCCATCAAGGCCAGTACGACATCAGCTATCTGCGGGCAGTGCCCAACTTCACGGTGATGGCCCCCAAGGACGAGGGGGAGTTGCAGCGCATGTTGGTGACGGCCCTGGCCCATGACGGTCCTGTGGCCATGCGGATCCCCCGGGGCAGTGGCGTGGGTGTGCCCCTCCTGGAAGGCGGATGGCTACCTCTGGAGATGGGCCGTGGGGAGCAGTTGGCGGCAGGGGATGACCTGCTGATCGTCGCCTACGGGACCATGGTGAAGCCCGCAATGGACACTGCAGGGCTGCTCCAGGAGCACGGCATCCATGCCGCGGTGGTCAACGCCCGCTTCCTGCGCCCCATGGATCAAGCCCTGCTGTTGCCTTTGGCGCAACGCTGTGGCCGGGTGGTCACCATGGAGGAGGGCACGCTCCTGGGGGGCTTCGGCTCGGCCGTTCTGGAAATGCTTCAGGACAACGACTGCCTGGCGCCGGTACAACGCTTCGGCATTCCGGACCGACTGGTGGACCACGCCAAACCCCAGGAAAGCCTCCAGGATCTGGGGCTGACCGCTCCCCAAATGACGGACGCCATTCTGGGCAAACTGGCGGCCTGCAAAAAATCCCCAGAGTTGGTGGCCACACTGTGAAGCTGTGGACCAACCGCTGGGGATTGAAAACGATGGGACAGGGGGAGACAGGCAGAGGCTAAACGAGCTTCAGAGCAAGCCCTGGGCCGCCAGCCCCTGGATGGCCCCCAGGCCAAGCACGTGACCAAGGCTGGTGGTCCCCAGCACGGCGCCAGCACTGAAGCCGCCAAAGAACTTGGCGTCACCAGGCATGGCCGGCCCCACGTCGGGTTGCTGAATGGTGGCCTTCCCAATGGCAATGGCGGCCACGTTGCACGCCAGCATCACCATGCCCACTACAGGAGTCCAGGTGACGGTTGCGGGAATCAGAGCAAAGAGTGGTTCAATCAAGATCCTGGTCCTCCAAACAATGTGAGCACAAGGTGCTGTGACATTTTTGCCAATCACATCAACCAAACCCACCCTTCCGCCGATGCCTGTAAGACTTGTTCATCTTTTGTTCGCATCTTCCCCGGACTCTTGCCGCTGACGGC
>NZ_JENA01000146.1 GCF_000586015.1 Candidatus Synechococcus spongiarum SH4
GTCCTGTCGCTACAGCCAAAGCGCTTGCCCACATCAACACTGCTGTTCCCGGCCCGATACTGTTCCACGATCTGGGCTTTCTGCGACTCCGTCAATCGACTGGGGGTCATGGCCGATAACAGGCAGCGCCTGAGCATAGGACAGGAAGTCTAGGAGATCCTCAACAGACGGGGAGGGGCGAAGACGATCATCTTCAGCAAACACCGCCATCAGGAAACCCCCGGCCCTCCATACGGGACCAGGTCAAAGTTCATGAACTGTTCCCTATTGCAGGATTCCACCCTCGCTGCTGGCATCATAGACGGGAGCAGAATCGGACACAGCCCATGGAACCTCTTCTCCCGCGTCAGGCCTATCAGGTGCGCTGCACCCTCTCCTTCGGCGACATCTATGGCCAGGTTCTGCTCTGGATCATGGTCATCTTCATGAGTCTGGCGGCCGCCATGGCCCTCATGGGAGCCAGCCGTCCACTCTTCGCCTTGATGGCGGTGGGGTTGGTGTTGGTGCTCTCCCTCCCCTTTCTCCTGTTTGCCTTTGTCACCACGCTCCTCAACCATGTGGCCCTGGAGCCACTGCCCCAGGCTGACGCCACCTCGCCAGCCCCCCGGGAACAATCTCCCCCGCAAGAAAGAATGGTCGCCGGATAACCTTCAACCAGGGAGTCGGTGGTGTGGAGAAGGCAAAGCAAGGGTACACGCTGGAAGAAGCCCGCGCCCGGTTGTTGAGCGCCCTGAGTCCCCTGCCAGGACGGGACACCTGCCCCTTGCGCCAGGCCCGTGGGCGGGTGCTGGCGGCTCCCCTGACGGCGCCGAGGGCGGCGCCAGGCTTCCGGGCCTCCAGCATGGATGGCTATGCCCTTCGCGCCGTTGATGGCCAGCCGGGCCGGTCCCTGCCGGTGGTGGGATGTTCAGCCGCCGGAGCCCCCTATGGCCGTCCACTGGAACCGGGGCAGGCGGTGCGCATCTTCACAGGGGCGATGGCGCCCGATGGCGCGGATGCGGTGGCGCCCCAGGAAGATGTCCGGTTGATACAGGAGGAGCGACCCGGTTCCGCCATCACCCTGGAGGGCCCCATCCATCCGGGCCAGTGGATCCGCTCCCCCCAGGAGGAGGCTGCCCCGGGGGAGCCGTTGGGCAGCGTGGGGCAACGGCTGAGCAGTGTTGATGTGGCGCGGGCAGCGGGTTGTGGCCTGCGCGTGGCCCAGGTTTATGCCCGTCCTCGGGTCGCCCTGTTGATCACCGGGTCGGAACTGCGCCCGGCCGGCCATCCCCTTGCCCCCGGAACCATTTATGACAGCAACGGCCCCCTGCTGCTGCTGCTGCTGGAGCAGTTGGGTGTTGCCGTCGTGGGTGAGGAATGGGTGGATGATGACCCCCAACGGTTGGAGAGGGCATTGCTGCGGCTGGCCGGCCGCAGTGACGTGTTGATCACCACAGGAGGGGTGTCCGTTGGCGACGAGGACCATGTGCGCCCCCTGCTGGAGCGGCTGGGGGAGTTGCAGTTTTGGCGACTGTTTCTCAAGCCGGGCCGTCCTTTTGCCACCGGGACCATGGCGGCGCCCGGTTCTTCGGTCTCCCCGGCAACCCTGTTTCCGCTGCCGTCACCTTCCTGCAACTGGTCCGGCCTGCACTGCAGGCGCTGGAAGGGGCAACGCCGGAGCCCTGGCCGCGCCTGCGGGTCCGCCTGGCCACCCCGTTGCGGCGCCGATCAGGCCGGCCGGAGTTGATCCGCGCCCGCCTGGGCATGGATCAGCAGGGCGCCCCTCTGGCCACCCCTTGCGGTGATCAGAGTTCAGCCCGGCTGGCCTCCCTGCAGGGGGCCGATCTGTTGTTGGAGGTGGACGCAGCCACCACGGAACTACCTGCGGGAGCCGCGGTGATGGCCCAACTGCTGCGCCTGCCGGTGCTGTAATCAGGGCTGGGCATCCACAATCACGGGAACGGATTGACTCCCGGGGAAACTGGGCACAACGCTGGTGTTCCCGTCCCACTTGTCGAGAAAGAGCTTGTAGAGCACCTGTTCGTCAAGGCTCTGGGACAGGGTCTGGAACTTCTTGGCCTCCTCCTCGGCAATGCGCACCTCCGTCTGGGCCCGCTGCAGCCGTTGTTCGGCAATCTGCTTCTCCTCAATGGCGGCGCGGTACTCCTCGGCAATCTGCAAGCCGGTCAGGTCCAGGCCCTGCACGTCCACGTAGCCAAAGCGGCTGAGTTCCGTATCCACCTGCTGCTCCACCTCCTCGGAGATGCTGCCCCACTGGGAGGCAATGGTGACCAGGTCATAGCGGGAGAACACGGACTTGAGGGCCTTCAGCAAGGAAGGCTGCACGATGCGGGGATAGACATCTCCGTCAAGGGTGGCAATCTCGGCGTAAACCCGTCCCACTTCCTGGGGTCTGAGGGCGTATTTGACCGTGGCCGTGGCTTCAATGACCTGCAGGTCTTTGGTCAGGCTGCCAAACCGCTCCGGGCGCACCTGGGTTTTGACGTTGAAACGGTGGGTGTTCTGCAGCAGGGGAAGCTTGAAATTGGGACCGGCGCCCCGGGGGGAGCCGGTCACGCGCCCCAGGGTGGTGATGACCGCCACAGTGCCGGCAGGAACGATGAACACGGTCTGACTCAACACCAGCAGAAACAGAAGGCTGCCGGCCATCAGGAACCAGAGGGCGCCCGGCCCGCCGGATCCTCCTCCATTATCGCCGCCCTTGCCTTTGGCGACGCGGCGAAATTCACTTTCCATGGCTGAGCAGGGTAGACGTGTCCTTGAGAGACGTTACAACTCCCTGGGCCTGTGTCGGTGATGGGCGCCACCCACCTGGCCGCCTTAATCATCTCATCTGCCATCTCACTCAATGGGCGAGACAGGCCCTAGGATCACTCGATCATGTCCCCCTGGAAGCCCACCACCGTGGTCCCCTGGCTGGCGCTACTGGCTGGCGTCTGCGCAGGGTTGGGCTGGCTGGCGCTGGGACCATTATCAACAACGTTGCAGTCCCGATTCCCCGGGGAGGAGCAGGGGGTGGCGGACTTTGAACCCCTGCTGCTGCGCGCCGGGCCGGACGAGAATCCGTCGGGGGGCAGTCTCACGGCGGCGGGAATCAGAGCGGACCTGTCGTTCCGGGTGGGATCAGACAGGTATGACAGGGAACAGCAACCGGTGCTCAGGCTATGGCCTGCCGCCACCGTGGAGGAAACACCCGTCAGTCTTCTGACGGACACTCCGCTCCTGGAGCACGTTGGTTTATCCAGTGGCGTGACCAACGCCCTGATTCAGATTGTGGAGCTGGACCTGGACAACGGCAGCCCCGAGGTGCTGTTCTCCCAGTACAGCGGCGGCGCCCATTGCTGTGCCCTGGTCACCGTCTTCCGGGAGAACGACCAGGGGGCGTGGCAAGCCATTGACGCGGGTGCATTTGACGGGGACATCTTCGCCGCTACGGAGCCTGTACCAGGCCGTGGCTACCTGCTGGCCACGGTGGACAATCGCTTCCTGTACCGCTTCTCTTCCTACGCAGGATCCAGCCCGCCACCCCAGTTCCTAGCACTGCGGGGGGATCAGATGGTTGATGTCAGCCACCAGCCCCACCTGCGGCCTTTTTTTGAGGAGGACGCCCAGCGGCAGGCTCAACGGCTGGCTGATCACTACAGTGGCGAGGTGAACGGCCTGCTGGCCGGATATGCCGCCAGTCATGCCCGTGCGGATCGCATCGGGGAGGCGTGGCCTGTGGTGCTCCAGCGCCATGATCAGGACAGCCGTTGGGGTGTGGAGTCCTACCCCGATGAATGCGAATACCATGGTCGCGACTGTGGCCAGGGGACCGAGGTTCGTCACCCCAACTTTCCCGGCGCGTTGGCCGCGCTGCTGCGGGAAGCGGGCTACATTCCAGAGGATATGGTCCTGGCCCATCAGCCTTGAACCCGAACCTTGGCTCCACAACCCGCCCGCCTGCAACTGGTCTTTGATGGGGGCTGCCCCTTCTGCCGGTGTTTTGCGGAATTGAGCGAGTTGAAGGGCGGTCTGTCCCGGTTGGAGATCATTGACGGTCGCGCCAACAACCAGCTTTGCCAGGCGCTGAAGGCGCAAGGCTACCCCCTCTCCGAGGGGGCCGTGTTGATGGTGAAGCGGGATGGCGACACCCACGGAGACACGGGAGAGACCCAGGTGTTCCACGGCCCGGCGGCAATTGCCCTGCTGTGCGGTCAGTTGCGGCCTTCCCCGGGGCTGCTGCGGCTGCTCAAGGGGGTATTTGCCAACCGGAAGCGGACGGACCGCCTCTATCCTCTGCTGTTGTGGGCCCGTCGTCTGGTGCTGGGCTACCGTGG
>NZ_JENA01000147.1 GCF_000586015.1 Candidatus Synechococcus spongiarum SH4
GGGAGCCTGCTACCAATTCTCGGTCCCCGGTTATCAGGTTGTGCTCTGGTTCCTGGAGGTGTGCCGCTGCGGCGCCCGCCACCCCGGCGGTCGGCTGCCTGCCGACATGCCCCGGAGCTTTTGGACACAACTGTTTTCTGCGTAGGTTTCCGCTTAAAGTGCTGCCAGCACCCGGTCTGGCGTGTCCATCACCATGTTGATCGGCTCGGCAGAGCCGTACAGCGGCAAATCCGCCCTTGTTCTGGGGGTTGCCCAATGGCTGAGATCCCAGGGAATCAGCTTTCGCTACAGCAAACCGCTGGCCACCAGCCTGGAGCGTCAGCGCCAGCCCGCAGACCGTCTTTTTGACGATGATGCTCACCTGATTGGGGCCATGCTCCAGTTGGCGCCCACGGATTTGATCCCCTCCCTTGCGGCCTCCGCCTCCACGGGCCACCTGGACTTTGCCCATCTGGGCCAGGCCATGGAGCGGGACTATTTTCCAGTTCTGCAGAAGGAATTGGAGGCCTCCACAGCCCAGGTGACCATCATGGAGGGTCCCGGCTCCCTGGCCGAAGGCTGCTGTTTCGGTTTGCACTTGCCAGCCCTGGCGGCCCGTCTGGATGCTCCCGTGCTGCTGATCCATCCCTGGCAGGGCGGCGCCAGCCTGGAGCCACTCTTTGACGCCTGCCAGCGCCTGAACGGCCGGGCGGTGGGCGTGGTGCTCAATGCCGTGGATCCGGAGGTGATTCCCTCCTTGAGACGGGACCTGGAACCCCTGCTGAAGCGTTTCAACCTGCCGTTGCTGGGTGTGCTGCCCCGTAGCCCCCTGCTGCGGAGCGTGAGTGTCCGCGAGTTGAGTCAGCGGCTGAATGCGGAGGTGCTGTGCTGCCAGGAGCGGTTGGATCTTCTTGTGGAAAGCCTGTCCATTGGGGCCATGAGCGTCAATTCGGCCATGCAGGTCTTCCGGCAGCGGCGCAATATGGCTGTGGTGACCGGCGCAGACCGCACCGACATTCAACTGGCGGCTCTGGAAGCCTCCACCCAGTGCCTGATTCTCACAGGAGCATCATCCCCCCTTCCAGAGTTGATTACCCGGGCCGGGGAACTGGAAGTGCCCCTGTTAAAGGTGGGCAAGGACACCCTGGGCACTGTGGCGCTGGTGGAGCGGGCCTTTGGCAACGTGCGGCTCCATGAGCCCATCAAGGCCAGCTTCGCCTTGCGGCTGATGCAGGAGAACTGCGACTTCACCCCTTTGCTGGAGCGACTCGCTCTGCCCCGCTCCCGATCCTGAAACCTGATACCGGAGCGTGGTCCCGGAGCCGTTGTAAAAGCAACCATGGCGCAGGGTGACTGCTACTTTGCAAGGAGCTTTGCATAGCCCTTGCCCAGATCCCTTGACGCCCCCCCGGTGGATCGGGTTGATACACTGGCCCATGAACTGGCCCTGCTCAACAGCCAGGGCAAGCGATCAATCGCCATGCTTGGCTCCCGGCACGTGGCCATGACCACGTCCCACCTGGTGGAGTTGCTGGCCAGCGCCCTGGTGCGAGAAGGTCACAGCCTGCTCACCTCCGGGGCCATGGGAACCAATGCCGCTGTCATCCGTGGCGTTCTGGCGGTCAAGCCCAGCGCCTTGACGGTGGTGCTGCCCCAGAGCCTTTCACGGCAGAGCAAGGAGTCGCGCCAGCAGATGGAGCACGTGCTTCACCTGATTGAAAAGCCCGAGCACGATCACCTTCCCCTGCAGGAGGCCAGTCTTCTGTGCAACAAGGAGATTATCGAGCGCTGCGACCAACTGATCTGCATGGTGTTTCACGACAGCCACACCCTGCTGGAAACGGCCCAGATGGCAGAAGACCAATGCCGCCTGGTGAGTGTGCTCTATTTTGATTAGCCTTTGATTGGTCCGTCCACACACCGCCGCAGGCATCATGGGCACCTGGCTGACCAGTTGGGGACTGATTGATACAGGAGCCATCCTGCTGGCGCTGCTGGTGCTGGTGGCGTTTCTTGCCCGCTGGCGCCGCTGACCGGGGCCATGGAGGCGGGCAGTCAGGCAATTTCCGCAAAGGATTCGCGAAAGGCATCCAGGGTGGTGTCGATGTCGTTGTCGCTGTGGGCGAGGGAGGTGAAACCTGCTTCAAAGCCACTGGGGGCCAGGTACACGCCACGCTTCAGCATGGCCCGATGGAGACGGCCGAACCGTTCGTGGTCCGCTTCCTTGGCATCGGCAAAATTGCGCACGGGCTGATCCCGGAGGAAAAAGCCGAACATGCCGCTGATGCTGGCGCCGCTGATGGGCAGCCCCGCCTCCCGGCCGGCCTCCAGGATCCCCGCCACCAGCCGCTTGGTGACGGTCTCCAGGCGGTCGTAGACGCCGGGGCGCTTGAGCAGTTCCAGGGTGGCGATCCCGGCCGTCATGGCCAGGGGATTGCCGCTGAGGGTTCCGGCCTGATACATGGGGCCTTCCGGCGCCACCATGGCCATCACGTCGGCTCGACCGCCGTAGGCCCCCACCGGCAATCCACCGCCGATCACCTTGCCCATGGTGGTGAGATCGGGGGTGACGCCAAAGCGGGTCTGGGCGCCGCCGTAGCTGATCCGGAAGCCCGTCATCACCTCGTCAAACACCAGCAGGGAGCCCCGGTCACGGGTGAGTTCCCGTAGGCCCTCCAGAAAACCGGCATCCGGGGGAATGAAGCCGGCGTTGCCCACCACAGGCTCCAGGATCACCCCGGCAATCTGGTCTTCGTGTTCCGCAAACAGCGCCTTGACGGCTTCCAGATCGTTGTAGGGAGCCGTCAGGGTGGAGGCGGTCGCCGAACGGGGCACACCCGGGGAATCAGGCAAGCCGAGGGTGGCCACGCCGGAGCCCGCCTTCACCAGGAACATGTCCGCATGGCCGTGGTAGCAGCCCTCGAACTTGATCAACTTGTCCCGACCGGTGAAGGCGCGCATCAGCCGCAGGGCCGCCATGCAGGCCTCCGTGCCGGAGTTCACGAAGCGCACCTTCTCCACGGAAGGCACGGCCTCGATCACCATCTCCGCCAAGGTGTTCTCCAGCAGGCAGGGGGCGCCAAAGGAGGCGCCCCGGTCCAGGGCGTCATGGAGAGCGCTGATCACCTCGGCACGGGCGTGGCCGCAGATGGCCGGTCCCCAACTGCCCACGTAGTCGATATAGCGGTTGCCATCCACATCCCACACGGAAGAGCCTTTGACGTGATCAAAGACGATGGGCTTGCCGATGACTGAGCGAAACGCCCGGACCGGTGAATTCACGCCCCCGGGCATCAGCGCCAGGGCTGCGTTAAAGATCTCTTCGGAGCGGGTGGTATTCAGCGGAGAAGCTGGGGCCACGTCGTCGAGTTCGATGGGTCAAACGTTCAGGGTAAACCCATACCCCTAACGGTCCGCGCCGGCGCCGGCAAACAACTCCACAACAACGGGGGCATGGTCACTGGGCCGGGGCAGACCCCGCTGCTGGCGATCAATCCAGCAGTCCCTTGCGGTGTCGTAGAGGTCCCGGGTGAGGTAGACGTGATCCAGGCGCCAGCCCCGGTTCCGCCGCCAGCTTCCAGCGCGGTAGTCCCACCAGCTCCAGTGGCCGCCTTCCGGGTGAAAGCGCCGAAACCCGTCCTTGAGGTCCTGTCCCAGCACCACCTGCAGGGCCTCCCGTTCCTGTGTACTGGCCATGACGTGGCCCTTGAACCGCTGTGGATCATGCAGATCCCTGTCTTCAGGAGCAATGTTGAAGTCCCCCACCATGCAGAGGGGTTCACCCTGCTCCAACTGCATGGCCACATAGCGGCCCAGGCAATCCAGCCAGGCCAGCTTGTAGCCGTAGCTCCTGCTGCCAACGGATGCCCCGTTGGGAACATAAAGGTTGAGGATGCGCAGGGAACCCAGACGGCCGCTGATCACACGCTTCTGCTCACCGAGGATCACCGCCTCCTCGTCCTCCTCCAACATCCCGTCGAAACCGATGCGCACATCATCCAGGGGTTCACGGCTGACGAGGGCCACCCCGTTATAGGACTTCTGACCACTGGCGACCGCTCTGTAGCCCACGGCATTCAGCGGGTCATGGGGAAACAGGTGGTCGGCCACCTTGGTTTCCTGGAGACAGAGCACGTCCGGCTGGCGTGTCTCCAGCCAGTTGACCACCTGCTCAAGACGGGCCCGGAGGGAATTGACGTTCCAAGTGGCGATGCGCATGGATTTCACAAACAACCTGCCACACAACAGCCTGGGGGATCAGGAACCAG
>NZ_JENA01000148.1 GCF_000586015.1 Candidatus Synechococcus spongiarum SH4
CGGGTGCAGCCCTACGAGGGTGTGGTGATTGCCAAACGCCACAGCGGTCTTCACGAGACCATCACGGTGCGCCGCATCTTTCAAGGCATTGGGGTGGAGCGGGTCTTCATGCTTCACTCGCCCCAGACCGCATCCGTGAAAGTGGGGCGCCGGGGTAAGGTGCGCCGTGCGAAGCTGTTTTACCTGCGTCAGCGTGTGGGCAAGGCAACCCGCGTGAAGCAGCGGTTTGACCGAGACGTCTGACGGCAACGCTAGGATGCCGCTGCCCGTTGAGGGGCATCAGTTGCTGCGCCGTTAGTTCAGTTGGTAGAACGCAGGTCTCCAAAACCTGATGTCGGGGGTTCGAGCCCTCCACGGCGCGTCTGATGCCTGTCTTCTCCCGTTTTGAAGCTCTTCTTACGTAGGATTTCCCATGGATCTTCAGCCTGGTGATCTGGTCAAAGTGCTTGAATCCGCAGCCATGGGCTGGGTGCGGGCCCGCGTGATTCGTGTGAAGTCCGGGGGCCGTGTAGTGGTGCAAAGCGATCAGGGACGCGAGTTCACGGCAAGGGGAAACCAGGTGCGCTTGATCGAGCCTGCCGGCTTCCGTCCCTGAGTTCATGTCATCCCCCCTCCTCCTCCTGACGGCAAGCCACAACCGTAATTTCCAGTTGGCTGAGCTTGTCCTGGCAGCCAGCCGGACAGCAGGGTTGCCCGCAACCATCATCGACCTCACCACCCTGGAGTTGAATCTCTACACCTCCCGTGGAGAAACCCGGGGTCCGGGGGCGGGGTTCCGGCAGCTTCACCAGGCCATGGCGGAGAGCGGTGGGTTGTGGATCTGTGCGCCGGAGTACAACGGGGGCATTCCCCCCAGCCTCACCAACGCCATTGCCTGGTTGTCCCGGGCCGCGGAGGACTTCCGCGCCCTGTTCAACGGCAAGCCCGTTGCCCTGGCCACCCACTCCGGCGGCGGCGGTCAGAAGGTTCTCTCCGCCATGCGTATCCAGTTCAGCCACCTGGGCTGCATCGTGCTGGGCCGTGAACTGCTGAGCCACGGTGGGAAACCGGCCAACCCGGACACCGTCGCCGCCATGGTTGCCCAGATGCAACGCCTGATGGGTTGAGCCGGGGCGTTGACGTCTGCCGGTCTGAACTGGTAAAATGGCAGGAATCTTGTGGGACCGTAGTTCAACCGGTTAGAGCACCGCCCTGTCACGGCGGAAGTTGCGGGTTCGAATCCCGTCGGTCCCGTTGGTTAAATGGTTCAAGCCATCCCCCAATCGCCAGGTGTCTGTTCGCGTTCGCATTGCGCCCAGCCCCACGGGAAATCTGCACATGGGTACCGCCCGAACAGCGGTATTCAACTGGCTGTTTGCCCGCCGCCACGGCGGTCGGTTTCTGCTTCGCATTGAAGACACGGACCGGGAGCGCTCCCGGCAAGCCTTCACGGACAGCATCCTGACCGGCCTCCGTTGGCTGGGGCTGGACTGGGACGAGGAGATGGTCTTCCAGAGTCGGTGTAACAGGGACCATCGGGAGGCCATCGCCGCCCTCCTGGCCAGTGGCCATGCCTATCGCTGCTATGCCACCGAAGCAGAGCTGAACGCCCTGCGGGAGGCCCAGCAAGCGGCCCGGCAGGCGCCCCGCTACGACAACCGCCACCGCCACCTGTCACCCCAACAGATTGCCGCCTTCCAGAAGGAGGGGCGCCCCGCTGTGGTGCGTTTCCGCATTGACGACACGGAAGAGATTCTCTGGCAGGACATGGTGCGTGGTCCCATGCGCTGGCGCGGGGCCGATCTGGGGGGCGACATGGTCATTGCCCGCCGCGCCCCTGCCCACGAGATTGGCGATCCCCTCTACAACCTGGCCGTGGTGGTGGACGACATCGCCATGGGCATCACCCACGTGATCCGGGGGGAAGACCACATCGCCAACACAGCCAAACAGTTGCTGCTCTACAACGCCCTCGGCGCCCCCCAGGCCCTCCTTCGCCCACACCCCGCTCATCCTGAACAAGGAGGGTCGCAAGCTCTCGAAGCGGGACGGGGTCACCTCCATTGACGATTTTCAGGCCCTCGGCTACACCGCTGCCGCCATCGCCAACTACATGTGCCTCCTGGGCTGGTCGCCACCGGTGGAGTTGGGCGAGCGCTTTGGCCTGGCGGACGCCGCCGCCGTGTTTGGGTTTGACAGGGTCAACAAGGCCGGTGGCCGCTTTGACTGGGACAAGCTCAACTGGCTGAATAGCCAGGTGCTCCATGCCATGGATGGGGCCAGGTTGCGGGATGCCCTGTTGCCCCGCTGGCAAGCGGCCGGGCTCAACACCGACCACCCCCGGCCTGGCAGGAAAAGCTTGCAGCGCTGCTGGGGCCGTCGCTGGTGGTGCTCCAGGACGGGGTGGAGCAGGCGCGCCCGTTCCTCGGTACGCCGGAACCGGACGATGCCAGTCGGGCCCAGTTGCAGGGTGAGGGTTGCCAGGCAGCCCTGCGCCATGTCCTCCGCCAGCGGCCCCAGGTTTTCGAAGCATCGGCAGCGAAGGCGCTGCTCACGGAAGCAGCCCGGGCGGCGGGGGTCAGGAAAGGGGTGGTGATGAAGGGGGTTCGAGCGGCCCTTCTGGGGCGCCTGCATGGCCCGGATCTGTTGCTCTCCTGGGAGCTTCTCCACGGGGTAGGGGAGGATGATCGCCGGCTGCGGGCAGCCCTTCAGTGAGTTGAAGCCAGTGCGCCAGCAACGGCGCAATCAAGCCGTTGAGGATGACGGTCATCAGGATGGTGAGAAACACCAATCCCTGCACCCGGCTTGCCCCCAAAATTCCCGCATCCTCCAAACGCAAGGCAAACAGGCTGGCGGTGGAGGCGCTGACAATCCCCCGGGGCGCCATCCAGCCCAGGAATATCTTCTGGGGCCAGGAGAGACCGGAACCAATGCTGCCCAGGATCACCGCCAAGGGACGCACCACCAGCATCAGACCCAGCACACAGACAACGCCTCTCCAGCCCAGGGGGACGAAATCGGACAAGGTCACGTCCGCAGCCAGAAGGGGGAACAGGAGGGTGACGGCAAGCTGGGCCAATTGGTTGAGCTCGGTTTCCAGACCCCCCAACCGGGATTCCAGAAGGGAGCCCACCACAAAGCCGGCCACAGCGGCGGCAGGGAGTCCTGCAGCCGGGCCAATCAGTTGCTCGCAGCCCACCGACAGCATCATCAAGGCGCCAAGGCAAAGCTGCAAGCGCACCGAATCCGTTGGCTCGTCAGGCAGGCTCCAGAGAATCAGGGACAACAGTCCACCGCCCAGGCCCCCCAGGAGGGAACCCAAGCCCAGTCGGCTGAGGAGATCCACCACCAGAAGCCCGTAGTTGGGGGCGAACGGCTCCAGAATCCACTGGAGAACCACCAAGGCCCCCACAGCGGCAATGGGCTCCACCAGCAACCCCTCCCCTTCCAGGAGTTTTGCCATGGGGCGCTGCAACCCCATCTGGCGCACCAAGGGTGCGATCACCGTGGGGCCTGTGGCGGAAACAACAGCCGAGAACAGAGCGGCCAACTCCCAACTCAACTGGGCCCAGTAGTGGGCCATTACCAGTCCCCCCACCAGGGTCACCGGCAGACCGAAAAGCACCAGCTTCCGCAGGCGGCGGCCCAGAAGGGAGTCCGGCACCTGCAAACTCAGCCCCCCCTCAAACAGCACCAGGCCCACCAGGAGTTCCACGGCTGTTTCCAGCCCGGGGCCCAGATCGAGGGGTTCGATCAGGCCCAGTCCCTGGCGGCCCGCAAGCAATCCACCAACCAGGAGCAACACAACGGCCGGGATGGCCAGGAGGCGTGACACAAGCCGGGACAACGCCCCGACAGAAATCGCTGCCGCCCAGAGCAAAGCCAACTGTGCGGAGGCGCCCAATGGGGCAACAATGAATGTGGCCATCACGAAGTGCGTTGGCTTCCTCGTTCATTGTGGGTTGAATCGCGCTTGCGCCAGTAGCCCAGCCGTTCCTCCCCACCAGGGTCTTCCAAGGAACGGGGCAGCCCCACGCCGGACAAGGGGGCGGGATGGGTGAGGCGTGAAGCAGTCTCCCAATCCAGCATGCTGACGTTCAACCACGGGCTGGCGGGCCTTGTTGCCGCCATGGATCGGGTTGGCGTTCACCACGGTGCTGCTGCTGAAGCTGCTGGCCGTGTTGGTGAACGACGCCCAGGGGGGAGAACCCGGAGCCCCCGGGGGCAGCGTGGCGTTTACTGTTCACGACTATGGCCCCGTGGCCC
>NZ_JENA01000149.1 GCF_000586015.1 Candidatus Synechococcus spongiarum SH4
AACTGGAGCCAGTGGCGCCAGTCCGGGGCAGCCACCCCATGGGTGTTGGCGGTGGCGCAACACTGCCTTGCCAAGGGCTGGCCACCGGGAGTTCTCCTGAACATGAACCTGCCGGGTTGTCCCGCCAGCCGGATCCATGGTGTGCAATGGCGCCGCCCCTGTGGCCGGCGCCATGGGGAGTACTTCCGGGTGCAGCCCTCCACGGCGGGAGCGATGCGGTACACGATGGGGGTGGAGATAACAGGAGAGGATCCCCGCCACCGTGTTGGTCCAACCCTGTGGCCTACGGATCTGGCCTGTGTGGAGGCGGGCTGGATTGCCCTCACCCCTCTGCAGCCCCCCAGCTTTTCTGGCACGGTGACCCGTCCACCCTGCCGCCCCTGGAGCCGCTGCCCGTCTCCCCTAATGAATGCGACGCAGCAGCCAGAGGCCAATGATCAACCCCACCAGATGGGCGGTCACAACCTGGGTATTGCTCAGGACGGAGAGCATCTCGATGGAGGTGATGGGGTAATTCACCAGCCCCCCTGCACCCACCCCCGTTCCCACCGGTCCCCCGAAGAAGCCTGGCGCCTGCAGGGACGCCTGCACAAACAGGCTACCGGCCAGGGCCTGGTAGCCCACAGTTCCCAGGGTCAACCCCAGCAGGGAGGCTAGAAGCCCCCGGCGCACCAGCCGTGAGGTTTCGGTCCGGGAGGGGCGGGGGCCTGGGGAGTCCAGGGCGCGCCCACAGCGCACCACCAGCCAGCATTGCCACAGGCTGAAGAGCAGCACCAGAAACGCCAGGGTGGTGAGGGCCAGACCCGGCCCCAGGGACCGCTCCGCCGCTGCCGCCAGGCCGCCGTTGGAGGTGAGCAGCAGCACCACAAACGCCACCACTCCCAGGGTCAGTTGAGTCCAGAACTGCCCCCAGCTTAGACGGCGCAAAGCCAGGGAAATGCGCTGCAAATCAAGGCGATCAACCATGGCACAGCAAGTTCAACGGGTCAAAAGGATGTAACAGGAGGCTAGAAGGGAATGCCCCAGGCGATGGCCCTGGCCCCCGTGCCCATGATTCCCCTGCGCACCCCGGACACAATCCAGACCCCCACTGCATTGGCGCTGGGCAGCTTTGACGGGCTCCATGCCGGACATCGGCGGGTGATTGCCCAGGTAACGGAAGATGTGGGTGGAGCCGTTCCCACCGTGGCCAGCTTCTGGCCCCATCCCCGGGAGGTGTTGTTCGACGAGGTGCGCCTGCGGCTGCACCTGCCCCAGGAAAAACTGCACCTGCTGGCCCCCCTGGGCATTCGCCAGTTGGTGCTGCTCCCCTTTGACCGCCGCTTTGCCCGCCTGAGCCCGGAGGACTTTGTGGCTCAGGTGCTGGTGCAGCAACTGCGGGCCGCCGTGGTGGCGGTGGGGGAAAACTTCCGCTTTGGCGTCCGGTCGCTGTGGTGACGCGGCTCTGCTGCGGAAGCTGGGCCAGCGCCATGGGGTGCGGGTGCGGGTGGCGCCCCTGCTGGGTGACGGTCGCCAGCGCATCAGCAGCAGCCGGATCCGCTCCGCACTGGAACAGGGCCGACTGGAGGAGGCCAGCCGGTTGATGCCACACCCCTATCGGTTGCAGGGCCGGGTGGTGGCGGGTCGGGGGCTGGGGCGGGAGTTGGGTTGGCCCACGGCCAACCTCCAGGTGAACGGCCGCAAGTTCCTCCCCCGGGAAGGGGTCTATGGCTGTTGGGTGCGGGTGGGGGATGAAGGGCCGTTCGCCGCCGTGATGAATCTGGGTCCCCAGCCCACCGTGGACCCTGCTGCACCGTCAGCAGTGGAGGTGCATCTGCTGGATCGCACCATGACCCTCAACGGCCTGGAACTGGAAGTGGAGCCGGTGTGTTTTCTGCGCAGTCAGCAAGCCTTCCAGGATCTGGACCACCTCAGCGCCCAGATTGGCAAGGATGCCCAGCAGGCCCGCCAAGTGCTGCTCTCTCAAATTGCGGGGTAGGCGTTGGCCAACCCCCACGTCACCAATGCACAGATCCCCCCCAGAATCAAGGCGCCGGAGAGGATCACCAGGACAGGGTGGTCCGCCCCGTCAAAACGCATGATTCCACGGTTAAAATCGTTGTCGGCCACGGGTTGCACACAGCGCTACTACATCCTAAGAACTGTGAAGGAGGCCGTCCATGGCTGATGCAGCATCCGGTGTCGTGATTCCCCCACCAGGGGGAGAGCAGCACGGCATTGCCCGCTTGCTGGATGCCAATTTGAACCGGGCCCGGGAGGGCCTTCGGGTGGTGGAAGACTGGTGTCGCCTGGGGCTGCAACGGCCGGATCTGGTGGCCCAACTCAGGGACTACCGCCAACGCCTGGGCCAATGTCACCCGTCCACCTTGAAACAAGCTCGCCACGCAGCCTCCGATCCCGCCACGGGATTGGGCCACCAGGCCCAGCAGGAGCGCGCCACGCCACAGCAGGTGGTGGCCGCCAACTGCGCCAGGGTGCAGGAAGCCTTGCGGGTGGTGGAGGAGTTCGGTCGCCACAGCGCCGTGGAGTTGGCCGCCACTGCCGCCGCCATCCGTTACGGCCTCTACGACCTGGAAACAGCCCTCCTGGCCAGCCAGGAGCGGCACAACATACTCCGTCAGGCCCGCCTCTACCTGGTTACCCAGCCGGCGCCGGAGTTGCTGGGGGTGGTGAAGGCCTGTCTGGAAGCGGGCCTGCGGTTGGTGCAATACCGGGAGAAATCCCCCCGGCCTGGGGAAGGGGAGGTGACGGATCAGCAGCGCTTCCGCACCGCCACGGCGCTGCGGCAACTCTGCTGGGACCATGGCGCCCTGTTCATCGTCAATGATCGCGTGGACCTGGCCCTGTGCGTGGAGGCTGACGGGGTACACCTGGGGCAGGAGGATCTTCCGCCGCTGGCGGCCCGTCGTCTGCTGGGGCCTGAGCGGCTCGTTGGCCGCAGCACCCACTGTCTGGATCACCTGCGCCAGGCCGTTGCCGACGGCTGCGACTACGTGGGTGTGGGTCCTGTTCATGCCACCCCCACCAAGCCCGGCCGGCCGCCTGTGGGGCTGGATTACGTGCGTCAGGCAACGGCCTGCAGTCCCGTTCCCTGCTTTGCCATTGGCGGGGTGGATCCACGGAATGCCCACCAGGCCATGGGGAGCGGCGCCCATGGTGTGGCGGTGGTTCGCGCCCTGATGAGCGCTTCGGATCCCGGCGCCGTCACCCGCCAGTTGCTGCAGGTGATCGAGACCGCTTCCGCGCCTTGTCGATGAGCACGCCGGTCACCGTTCAGGTCAACGGCCGGGCCGTGGCGGTTTCATCCGGTGGGATGCTGACCACCTGCCTGGAGCGGCTGGGTTACGACCTGCGCCTGGTGGCCGTGGAGTTCAACGGCGAAATCCTCCACCGGCAGTACTGGCGCCACACCAGGATTCGGGAAGGGGACGTGCTGGAGGTGGTCACCATCGTTGGCGGCGGCCTCCTCCGGGCTGGTGGCGCTGAACTTGAGAAGGGATTCCCCACCTTCAGCACGGGGAGGAGGTCAATACACTATGAGGAGCGTCCTTGAGCAACGGATGAAAATGAAGACCCCCGGAACCTGGCGGCGGCGTCTTGCTGCGGTGCTCCTTCCCGTCTTGATGGTGGGCCTGATGGTGTTTTCCCTGCCCCAGCCTGCCGATGCCGCCCGCGGTGGCCGGTTGGGCGGCGGCGGCTTTGCGCCCCGTTCCCTGCCCCGCAGATCCGGGGGCGGCACTTTCGGGGGGGGAGCCGTGGGGGCTTTGGCGGCGGCGGCTTTGGCTTCCCCTTCATCATCCCCTTCTTCGGCTTTGGCGGTGGCGGCTTGTTCGGGATGCTCATGCTGTTTGCCGTGGTGGGCCTGCTGCTCAACGGCTTCCGCAGCGCCATGGGTAGCGGCGGAACCATGGGCTCCGCCAACAACGCCCTGGCCGAGCGGGACGGCCCCGTCACCATTGCCCAGGTGCAGATCGGCCTCCTGGCCAGCGCCCGGCAACTGCAGCAGGACTTGCGCCAACTGGCCGCCACGGCGGACACCGGCAATTCCATGGGGCTTCAGCGCCTGCTGCAAGACGTCACCCTGGCCCTGCTGCGCAATCCCGAATACTGGGTGTACGGCAACGGGGAGGCGGGCCAGGTGGGCTTCCCCGTGGCCGAGGCCACCTTCAACCGCCTCTCCATGACGGAGCGCAGCAAGCTGGATGCCGAGACCACCATCAACGTGGC
>NZ_JENA01000150.1 GCF_000586015.1 Candidatus Synechococcus spongiarum SH4
GCCCGGGGGGGTGGACTGGTTGCAACAACCGGCCTGCTGCTGGGTGGGCGGCGCTCCCCTGGGGCCGGCGCTGCGGCAACAGGCGCGCCGCGCCGGTCTCCCCCTCTCCCCCTGCTACGGGAGTACGGAGACCGGCGCCATGGTGACCGCCCTTGATCCCCGTCGGTTCCTGGCCGGTGTGGAGGGCTGCGGCTTGCCCTTGCCCCACGTTGCCCTGCGCAGTGCAGCGGCCCACGGCGCAACCGATGTCCTGGAGATCCGCACCCCTGTGCTCACCCCCGGCTTTCTCGTGGATGGGACACTGCAGCTCTTGCCGTTGCGGAACGGATGGTGGCGCACAGCGGATCGGGGCCGATTGGGGAGACAGGGCCTGCAGGTGTTGGGCCGGCTGGACGGGGCTATTAACAGTGGTGGGGAGACGGTGTTTCCCGAGGCGATTGAAGCCGGCCTTGCGGGTCTTGACGGTCTGGAGGCGGTGCTGGTGGTGGGTGTGGAGGATGTTCACTGGGGCCAACGGCTGGTGGGCCTGTACCGGGGAACCGTGTCCGTGGCGGCCTTGGAAAAGGCCGTATCCCCACGTCCGCCGGCGGAGCGCCCGAAACAATGGATCCATTGCCCCCGGCTTGCCCCCAATGCCCAGGGCAAGTGGGAGCGCCGCCGCTGGCAAACCTGGGTTGAACGGAAGTGACCCGGGCTCAACAAGGCATCTAACTTCTAAATGACAAACAATTACAACGACTAATGACGAGTGGACCGGTAGATTTTCGTCTCTAAATCACGACAATGGCTTGCCTTATGAAGCCATTGGAACTGGGTGGGCAGAATGGAGAGATGCCAGTGGGACAGGCTTCGTAGGTGGCGCCTTTATGGCAGCGATTGAGGATTTACAATATGCTAGAAACCATGGCCCGGGTTACCTTGCCCCAGGCCAATCCAGCCAAAGCCCCATTGATCCCCACGCATTGGCCAACAGCTACATAAGCCCAAGCGGGGCCATGGGTGACGCCTTCGCCAACGACATTGGACAACAGCAGGTGGCAGGCTTTAGCGCGATCCCCGGGGTAACCTTCAATCTGAACGGGGATTCCTTTGTGGGGGCAACACCGGGGACCAGCCTGGCCGCCGCCCTGGATTCTTTCATGGCCCCTGCTGATTGAGCCGTTCCGGAACAGTGGTCCTTCTCTCTTCAAGCCCCTTTTCACGTTGCCAGCCCCAGGGTTGGACCGCCTCCTTCCATACCCAAGGGGTAGAAGTTGCTTATCAGCCCGCCAAGGGTCCCTTCACCTTCACCGCCGGGGCCGTCCATGAAGCCGATTCCCTCTTGGGAGCCCAAGCCAAGGGCATCTTTGGCTCCCTTGCCGCCAATACTTTCCATGTGGGCAGCCGGTGGCAAACCGACATGGGGCAATGGTCCCTTGCCGCCGCCGGGGAAATTGGCCGTGTGGCCCCATCAGTGGCGGGTGGCAGTGTGATTGACGGCATTGATACCCTCACCACAAACGCCTTTACCCGTGAAGCCGCCAGGCAGTTTAACAACGGTAACGTCCTGAGGTTCTCCCTTAGCCAACCCCTACGGGTGGCCGCCGGTTCCATGGTCTACACCTTGGCCACCGGCTCCCAAGACGGCATCGTAACAGGCCAAACTTATTCAGCCCCCTTATCCCCAGCGGCCGCCAACTGGACTTCACCACTCCCCTGGATCTTCCTCTGGCAGAAGGCTCATTCTCCGTGGGCTTCACCATGACCACCGAACCAGGCCACACAAAAGGAGCCGCTTCCGATTGGGCCGCCTTCACCGCCTACAAAGCCCGCTGGTAGCCCCCAAAGGGGCTTCAGGCCCGCCATCCTTGACGGCCCTTCCTGGCGGGCTTATGACCCTTCCGAGGCTATCCCATCCTGACTTCAAGCACTTGAAAATCAATCCTGCCGTAGCTGAGCCTGCCGATGGTGGAATAACCTGAATCAATATCATTGGCCACAACCGACGAGACTTTGTCCATCACGTGACGGATCACCGCTTCCTGCACGTCATGGAGCTTGCCGGTGAGCCTGACGGCCAAGGCACCCTGATCGGCCACTTCCCGCATATGGCCAAAGTACAGACTGATCTGACGGTTTATCATGGTAATTCACTCTTTGTGTGGCCCCCAGCAATGCCCGCTTTTGTCGTGCCGTGGGCCTCCCTTCTTTGGCCAGCGTGTAGACGCTCTTACCCTGATCGTCTCCCAAGCTGAACCCCTTCGGTCCTTGCATCCTTCAGGGCTTGATGCTGGCTCTTGCCCTGACTGGCGGCGTTCTTCACCACCTCGAAGATAGTAACTTGCACCAGCAGAAGCAGGCTCGCAAAGCGGCCATAACTGGAGAGTATGGATGAGACTCATCTCAGAGCAGCATCTCGACCAGATCTCCTCGACGGAAGGTGGCAGATAACTGTTGTAGCGTTGGTTGTTGCCCGTGGTCGAGGGACGCAAGCACTCTGGAGATTTCCTTCTCTGAATGAGACAAGTAGTTCAAAAGATTGTCCTTGTTCTGGATCAGCCGCTGGGCATGATCAAAGTTCCGGTGGTCGAGGTGAGCGAGATCAATCCCCATATCCCGCAAAAGATAGCGACCCATGAGCATGGCGATGAAGCGGGAGCCATAGGCCAGAAAATTGGGGGCATCCTGGGGTGGCTGCTTTCTACGTTGCTCTGCGTACCTATGGAGCAATGCGGCAATAATTGCCTGGGCGCCGTTCAGATCCTTTGTAAAGATTATATTGTAAAGTGTGCTAAAGTGTTGCCGCCTCATAAATCGTGCCTGGTGCGGACGGCGGCGCCAGATTGCCAGTACGGCCTCAGCGACCACGGCGCTGGTGAATTCCTTAGATGTGACAGTCCGATCTTCACGCTTGACTCGATATGTGTATCCCAGAAGTGAGATGGATTGGGCGAGAGCTTTCTGCTCTGGTTCATTCGCTTTTAAATCTCGTATTTCCACTGGATTTTGACTATTTGTAGCAACGGTGATAGCATGAATGAGCTCGTTATCATTTTGGTTCAGTTCGTATATGCGCACCAGAACTTCTGCAGTTTCTATTGCTTCTGATCCCATTTGTTGAGCAACTTGCTGGACGGTGCGGGCGGTTTGTCCACCGTTAATAATTTGCATGTTGCTGATTTGCACGCGCCAGTCGTCCCTCTGCAGAGCATTATGGCGAAATTGCGAACAGGTGATTGTAATACCATTGTTATAGAAATAGAAGTTTGATTGTTGATCGGGCTGGCGGAGCGTGGCCGCAACCGCCTCGTTGACTCGATTGTTGCTCAAGCCAAGATAACGTCGGATGTTCTTTTCAAACAGGAAATTGCCGTATCTGTTGGTCATGCGCGCAAGCTCGGCAACGGACATGCGGCCCATGAGTACGCGACGGAAATCGAAGGTTTCCACCAAGGCCTTCCCGGTAAGCTGTAGTTCAGTGTCAACGGGCTTCCGTGCCTGCAACATGGCCAGGAGGTGGGAGGAGCCCACATGTTGCCACGTCACTTGGTCCCCAAGCTGGGCTTGAGCGTTCTCGATGGTCTGCTGTGCTGTCGATGTCCACCGGGAACCATTGTTGGCGGCTACTGCATCCACTTGCGGAATGGCGCCTTCGCGAACGAAAGCGCGAACCTCTTCAATCCGCAGGCGCAGGCGCTCATTCATTGTCACCGTTAATCTTGGATCAAACAGTTTTTTGACGGCATCTATCATTTTAATGATCGCGTTTTCCGGGAAAGCTCCTTCGCCGCTAAGGTGTTTTCTATACTTGACCTGAATCAGAGTAATTTTTATATTTCCTTGATCAGGTGACTCAAAATATAGTGCATCGATTCCACAATCGTTTCCCCCATCCACAATGCCGTCCAGGATCTCATCGTCTTCCAATGGAAGCATGGTTTTGGCAACAAGAAAGATGAAAGCGACTCCTCGTCTCCTGTGTTCATCCGAGCCCAATCCAAGTTCAGCGGTGAACTCGTTCCTGAACCTGTCGGCAATTCCGCTGACTTGCTGATCAATAACTTGGGCGGCGAGAGACATGGTCATTGTGGACTTGGTCCAATAGCACCAACGATCTGCTGGCTGCAATGAACATCATGCTAACGTCTCCGGGAAGGCTTGCTCATCTCAGGGTAACGCCTTGCCCTGGGGACGCCCCCGGCTTGGCCTATAATTCCAGGAGTTGCCAGTGTGCCGTGGCCGTCAAAG
>NZ_JENA01000151.1 GCF_000586015.1 Candidatus Synechococcus spongiarum SH4
TTCGCCCGCACCGGGGATCCCCTGGGGTATGTGCAGGGGCGTCAAGTATTGGCCCTGGTGAAGGCTGTTGTGGCCCTGCAGCGGGACCATGGCGACCGCCAGAGTCGCCGCCACGCCCGCCTCAAGTACCTGCTTCACGACCGGGGCATGGATTGGTTCAAGGCCAGCCTCCCCCACTATTTCCATGGGGACGTCCGGCCCCTGCGGAAAGAGTCCGCCCGGAGGCTGGAGCACTACCTGGGTTGGCAACGGCAGGGGGATGGCCTGTGGTTTGTTGGCCTGCCGGTGATGACGGGGCGCGTGGCCGGCCCCCTCAAAGACACCCTGCGGGAACTGGTGCAGCGTTACCAGTTAGAGTTGCGCGTCACCCCCAATCAGGACATTCTGCTCTGCGGCATTGCCCCCAGCCAGAAGCGGGATGTTCAGGATCGCCTGGACGCCATTGGCTTGCAACAATCCGCCATGGGGGAGCCCACCGCCTCCCACGGGATTGCCTGCCCTGCCCTGCCCACCTGTGGTCTGGCCATCACCGAGTCGGAGCGCATCTTCCCCGACGTGCTGGCCCGCTTTGACGCACTGCGCCAGAGCCTGGGCATTCACCAACCCCTGTTGGTGCGCATGACCGGCTGCCCCAACGGCTGTAGCCGCCCCTACATGGCCGAGGTGGGACTGGTGGGCAGCGCAGCAGGTCACTATCAACTCTGGCTGGGGGGCGCCCCCGGCCTCACCACCTTGGCCCGCCCTGTCCTGGATCGCCTGCCCCTGGCGGATCTGGAAGCTGTCCTCCGTCCGGTGTTGAGCCGCTGGGCCCGGACCGCCGCCGACAAAAGCTTTGGCGCCTTCTGCCAGGACTACACCACCGAGGAATTGCGGGACCTGCTGGGGCCGCGCCAGTGATGCGCCAGCGGTGACACTATATAGTCTGATCCCGCAACCAAGGCTGCCCGGATGGCTTTGGCCGCCAGTGCCGTCTTGCTCTCGCTGGAGTCTTTGCTGTAGTTGAAGGTTTTGGCAACCCCAAGAAGCAGGGCGCCGGTGCCCCGCTCCTCCCCTATTGTATCGCCAATGACCGTTGCCAACGGCTCCAGTGAACCCTCCTGACGGTTCACCTGGGTAGTGTTCGTTGCTGTTCCCTCAATTGTCGTGGACCCGAGAATGTTTCCCGTACCCCCAGACTCCCCACCCTGACCGCCAGGGTCAGGGGAAAGTGGATATCATGCCCATGGCTCCAACCACCGTCAGCGACTGCACCATAGCGGGCCTCGGCCTGGCCGATCCGCCAGGCCCAAATGACGATGTCCGGCCCCATTGGCCCCCTGTCCCATGGGTTCACAAGCAAGCAAGCCAAGATGAAGACAGGTAAGGCGTCAAGAATCGTGAACTTCGGAGGGAAGGAAGATGGAACATGGTTGACGGATCGGTTGGTCAGATTGTAGACTCCTCTCAGAAGCATCAGTTTCCCCCCTGTGGGCATTTCAAGCACGGCTGCCGGCAGGTTCGGGAAAGTCTCCATGGCCCCGGGGAAGGGGATGGGCAGGAACGTGGCGGAAAAACGTCAGCCGGGTTTGTCGATAAACGCAGGCCGCAAGTTCACTAATCGCAAAGAATTGTTACAATCCCCCCCCGCCCCGCAGGGATTCTTAAGGGTTTAGAGGGCCGAACTGGGGCATCCGGCGGCGCTGCTGGGGGTGCATCAAGCGCTGCCGGGGGGAAAGGTTCGGATTGTCACTGTCATAGTCCGGTGACCCTTGCCGTGGGCAGGTCGGCTGGCCTTCGCAGGCGTTTGCAGCGTCTTCTTGCTGTGGTTTGCTGCGGATCCGCTGCCCTGGTTGTGGGCATGGCCACTCCGAATGCAGCGGCTAACGATCTGGAGCCGGACAAGGGGCAGGAGGAATCTATTGCACCAGTTTCTTCCATCAATGACTTTCGCGACATTGGAGACTCCTCCAACATTGCAAACCCCAATTACTGGGCGTACAGGCAACTATCCGATCTCGTCAAAGAACATGGATGTGTGGCTGGATTCCCTGACGGCACATTCCAAGGTGAGTGGCCTGCCACCCGCTTCGAGATGGTTACCCTCCTCAACTCCTGCCTAGAGTCCTTCTCTGCCAAGAGCCTAGGCCCTATCAAGCAAGATCTAAACAAGTATCTCGATCTTTATGTTAGAACAGAATTTATAACTGAAACAGAAAATTTTATAGCTGAAAATAAAATCACCACGAATAATTTATACCGTTCAACTTTTCTCAACATCGGTTTTTCAATCGGCTTAGCCATTGACTTTGCTATCAAATTGATTTACAATGAGAAAAAACAAATGCTTCTGTATATTATGGTACCAATCCTTACTCCGTTACTTGCTTTTCTCCTCGGTAACCTGACAAAACCCAATAAAGACATAGAAGAACGTAGTAAAGTTGAAATGTCATCGTCTACGGTACCTGCAGTGTCCACAGTACAATACCGATTCAATACTTCATAGCACCTTCAAACCTAAACATTCCAACCTTACAACATCATCAGTCATGCCTCACTCTGCCCCCTGTCCACTGACCCAGCTTGCCCGACAAGCAAAGGCTGCCATCTACAGCGTACTGCTGATTAACCTGGTTCCCTGACACAGCCATTGTTGGCATCGTAGGCCTTGCCTTCGACACTCTGTGAGCAGTTCTCCACGATACCATGACCGATCAGGTGATGGCCATCAAGGACCACAGGCCACATTGAGTTGGCCCTCTTTTCCTGGTCTTCTTATCCAGAACTTGAATCACTGTATCCTCATCCTCTCTCCCGCTCATGACCAACCCCAACTCTCGCCCCTTCTCTTCTTTCTCTAATCCCATGCCCCTGATCAAACCCATGAACTCAGCCGCAGCAATCATCCTCGAAAAACTGTTTGGGAAATACCAGACTTCCAAGCAGGTCAAGGGTGAAGGCTTCAGGCTTCCCTTGCTCAAGCAAGGACTGACTCTTGCCGCTGGATTATCAATCCTAATGCTTATTGATCTGAAGCCCGCACATGCAGATCTTATAATTTGCAATCAGAGTGGAGAGAAGGTATATGCGTCTGTTACGTATCATAAAAGTAGCAATGATGCTTGGACTAGTGTAGGTCATTATGGGATCAACAATAACAATTGCGATGACATCCTTAGCTTTGATCTCAATGAAACTGTGTATTTTTATGCACAGGCAAGCAGTACTAGAAGAACGCATCCCTCTAGAAATTCAACAGTCACTAGCTTCTGTATAGATAGAAAACACCAATATGAAGTTATATGGGATGGAGATGATAATATTCCTTATTATAAAGATCTCATTTATAGGTCTGATCGATTTAGATCCTGTACGGATATACATTCAGATTACGAAGAAGTAGGTTTCCGCGAGATCTCTGCAAGCTCCAGTTATGATCATTGTACGGTTGCACTTGGGAGAAATGGTAGTTCCTCATCATTTTGCTGGGATTAGAGAGCCACTGAATCTTAGGAGAGAGTAGAGTGGCGGACCTGGCCGTGGCCAAGGTGGTGGCGCCGCCGCCTTTTCCGGTGGCCCCCTTGGGAGATTCCGATACCCTGGAGGTGGGAGACTGGATTGTGGCCGTCGGTAAGCATCCTTCAGGAACGGATAACATGGATAACACGGTTGCCAGAGGCGTGATCAGCCGCCTCAACCATCACCAGGGCGACCCTGATCAACAGTTGGAGAAAATTCGGATTGACGCGGTCATTGATGTCGACAATGCTGGCGGACCTCTGGTCAATGTTGCGGGCAGAGTCGTCGGCATCAATACCCTGGCCCGCAGTGGCGAACCAACGGATCATCAGGGTTTTGCCATCCCCATCAACACGGCTCGCGCCGTTGCCGAGGAGTTGATCCGCACGGAGTTGAGTCATCCCACCTTGGGCGTCAGGCTGTGGTCCCTCACCCCTGCCCTGGCGCGGGAGTTCAATCAAAGCCCGGACAACACCGGCTTCCAGTTGCCGGAGCGCCACGGGGTGCTGATCCTCCACGTCCGGCCCCGGGGTCCTGCTGCGCAAGCAGAATTGCGGGCTGGAGACGTGGTGCTCACAGCCGCAGGCAACAAGCTCACCAGCCCCGGCGAACTGTTCCAGGCGGTGGAGTCCACCGGCGCGGGAGGGCGGCTGCAACTGGGGATCTGGCGGCAGGA
>NZ_JENA01000152.1 GCF_000586015.1 Candidatus Synechococcus spongiarum SH4
TCAGTGGGCAGATGATGTTGGAGTTTCTCGGCTGGCGCGAAGCCGCCGCCCTGATCAACCACGGCATCGGCCGGGCCATTGCCAACCGCTGCGTCACCTACGACCTGGCCCGCATGATGGAACCCCCTGTGGATCCCCCGCTGAAGTGTTCGGAGTTTGCCGAGGCGATCATCCGCCACTTCCCCCAACACTGATCAGCAGCAACAGCACGCCAAAGCCCAGGCGGTAGAAAACAAACACCCAGGCGCTGTGGCGCTGCAGGAACCGCAGCAACCAGGCAATGGCCAGCCAGGAGGAGAGGGCCGCGCTCAATACCCCCACCAGGAGGGGGAGCGCTCCCCCCAGGCTGGAACTGGTGAGGGCCTCCTTCACCTCTGCCAGGCCCGCCATGGTGATGGCCGGAATCCCCAGCAGAAAGGAGAAGCGGGCAGCCGCCACCCGTTGCCAGCCCATGAGCAACGCCGCCGTGAGGGTGCTGCCGGAGCGGGACACCCCCGGCGCCAGGGCCAGCATCTGGGCCAGCCCCAGCAGCCACCCTGAAGTGATGCTCACCTGCTCCAGATTGTGGCGGCGGCGCCCCAGCCGCTCCGCCAGGGCCAGCAGCGCCGCCATCACGATGGACACCACCCCGATCCACGGCAAGCTGCGGAGCGCCGATGCCTCGTAGGCCCCATAGAAGAACAGCCGAATGGTGAGGCCGGCCACAAGAATGGGCACGGTGCCCACGGCAATGGCCAGCCCCAACGTGGCCTCCGGCCCATTCAGGTTCCTTTGCCGCAGACCCTGGAGCAGCCCCAGGCCCAGTTGGCGTAAATCCTTCCAGAAGTAGCCAATCACGGCCCCGATGCTGCCAAGCTGCAACACTGCGGTGACCGCCACGCCGGGATCCCCCCAGCCCAGCAGGACCGGCGCCGCCTTGAGATGGGCCGTGCTGCTGATGGGGAGAAACTCGGTGAGACCCTGGACGATACCCAGCACCAGGGCGCGCCAGCAGGCCAGGGCCAGGTCTGGGGCGCCATCCGGGGGGGTCAGGGCAGCCAGGGGGAATGACATGGGAGGCGGCGGGGCAGGACTTGACCATGTTGCTTGAGCAAGGACGGGACGGTCCCGTCAGCCTGATTTTCCCCGTGGGCGGCCGATGCCGTTGGCCAAATAACTGCGCTATGATTTTGATTTCCGAGATTTTGATTTCCGATTTTATTGCCAAGGTTCAAACCATCCATGCCACCGGCCAGTCGACGGAACATTCTTATCGTCCCGCCTTTGTGGACCTTTTTGGAAAACTGGGGGTCATTGCCCTGAATGAACCCAAGCGGGTGAAATGCGGCGCGCCGGACTTCAGCATCTCGCGAGATGATCTTGTCATTGGTCATCTGGAAGCCAAAGACCTGCACATTCCCATTCGCGGAATGAAAGATAAGAACAAGTCGCAACAGGAGCGGTACAGGGCCGCACTACCCAACCTGATCTACACCAACGGCCTGGAGTGGGATTTCTATCGCCATGGCGACCGGAAAGCGTCTGTTGTCATCGCCGGGATTCTTGAGGGGCGCATCATCCCGAAGCAGGATCATTATGAAAGGCTGGAACGCCTGCTGCAGGACTTCATTGCCCAACGCCCCCAGAGCATCACCAGCCCGTCTGAACTGGCCCAACGCATGGCGGGCAAGGCGGGCCTCATCAAGGACGTGTTGCGCAAAGCCCTTATCGAAGACGGGAAATCCCGGACTGAACTTTCAGGGCAGTATCAGGCGTTCAAGGAAAACCTGATCCGGGATATCAAGACTGAGGACTTCGCCGATCTCTATGCTGAGACCATCGCCTACGGCATGTTTGCGGCACGCCTCCATGACGCCGCACCGGAAGATTTCAGCCGACAAAAGGCGCTGGACTTGCTGCCCAAATCCAACCCTTTCCTGCGCAACCTGTTCACCTATGTGGCAGGCTACGACCTTGATGACAGAATCGCCTGGATCATCGACGACCTGGCCCTCATCTTCCGGGCCTGCAAGGTGGAGGATATCATGGAAGGCTTTGGCCAACAGACAGGCCAAAACGACCCTTTTCTGCATTTCTACGAAACCTTTCTCGCCGCCTATAACCCGGCCAAACGCAAGGCGCGGGGGGTCTGGTACACGCCTCAACCCGTGGTCAACTTCATCGTGCGAGCGGTGGACGAGGTGCTGCAAACCGAGTTCGGTTTGCCCGACGGCCTCGCCGACACGTCCAAGGTAACCATCAATCAGTACGCCGGCGAGGACGACAAGGGCAAACCGGTCACCATCAAAAAGGAGGTCCACCGTGTCCAGATTCTTGACCCCGCCGCAGGCACCGGCACCTTCCTCGCCCAGGTCATCCAACAGATTGCCCCCAGGATTCAGGGTGTGGCGCCCGGCATGTGGTCCAGCTACATCGAGAATGACCTGATCCCGCGCCTGCACGGTTTCGAGCTTCTGATGGCTTCCTATGCCATGTGCCACATGAAGCTGGACATGATCCTGACGGAACTGGGCTACAAGCCCAATGACAAGCCGCCTCGCCTCTCGATCTATCTCACCAATAGTCTCGAAGCAGGCCAATTGCACAAACCCGACCTGCCGTTTGCGCAATGGATTAGCCGTGAGGCTGACGGGGCCAACCGGATCAAGCGCGATATGCCCATTATGTGCATCATCGGCAATCCTCCTTACCTGGGTGAAGGTGGAGTATCCAAGGACTGGATCGGTGATTTGATGGAGGACTACAAGAAAGAGCCAGGTGGTAAAGTGAAACTCAAAGAACGCAATCCCAAGTGGCTGAACGATCTCTATGTAAAATTCATTCGCCTTTCCTCCCATCTCATCGAGAAGAATGGTGAAGGCGTTCTGGGATTCATCACCAATCACGGCTATCTCGATAACCCCACCTTCCGCGGGATGCGCTGGCATTTGCTGCACAAGTTCCACCGCGTCTGGGTGCTGGACCTGCACGGCAACGCCAAGAAGAAAGAAGTTTCTCCTGATGGATCCAGAGATGAGAACGTCTTTGATATTCAACAGGGCGTGGCGATCATCATCGCTGTAAAGCATAGGGAGGGGGGCCAGAATCCGGCCCAAGTGATGCAGGGCGATTTGTGGGGGCTGCGCCAGGAGAAATATGATGCGCTTCAGAGAGGCAGCTTGCGTGGTGCTCTGTTCACCTCAATGGAAAGCCCCGCTCCGCAACATCCCCTGGTGCGGCGGGATTTTGCCGCCCAGGCGGCCTATGGGGCGGGGTTTTCCATCAAGGACTTCATGCCGGTCCATTCCGTTGGTATCGTCACCGCCCGGGATGCCCTGACCATTGACGACAACAAGGAGCGGCTGTGGCAACGGGTGCAGGATTTCCTGGCTCTGGAGCCGGAGGACGCACGGACAAAGTACAAACTCGGCAAGGATGTGCGCGATTGGAAGGTGGCTTGGGCGCAAGCCGATCTGCGCGCTGATCTTACCCCGGGCAGACTGGTCCCGATTGCCTACCGCCCCTTCGACACCCACTGGACCTATTACACGGGCAGATCACGCGGCTTCATATGCTATCCGCGAGAAGAGGTGATGGGGCATATGATTGCAGGTAAGAATATCGCATTAATCTGCAAGCGGGGTAATCAAGAAACGAATAGTGTATCTGGACATGTGGTACATGCGATTTCCGTAGGACGTTCTTGGTCTCGACCGGGAATGCAGGGAATTGACAGTTCCTTTCCCCTCTACCTCTATCCTGACCAACAAACGCTCGACAAAAACCGTCGGCTGAACTTCAACCTCAAGCTCTATGAGCACCTTCAGGAGTTGGCCACCCACTCCGCCCACGGCGCACCGGATGAGTTGGCCACCTTCGATTACATCTATGGCGTGCTGCACTGCCCCGCTTATCGCGAAACCTACGCCGAGTTTCTCAAGACTGACTTTCCCCGCATTCCCTGGCCCGCCACCCCTGCCGAATTCTGGGATGTGTCCGCCAAGGGCGCCGAGCTGCGCAAATTGCACCTTATGGATCCCGCCGCCATCGGCCCGGCACGTTATCCGTTCCTGGGCGAGGGGGACAACATGGTGAGAAGGCCCCATTTTCAAAATGGGCGTGTTTATATCAATGCCACCCAGTATTTTGGCAGCGCCCCTGAAGTCTCCTGGAGCTTCTATG
>NZ_JENA01000153.1 GCF_000586015.1 Candidatus Synechococcus spongiarum SH4
TGGACCAGGACTCCACCGGCTACGCTTGGTGGGCTGGAAACGCCCGCCTCATCAATCTTTCCGGTCGCCTCCTGGGCGCCCATGTTGCCCACGCTGGCCTGATGGTCTTCTGGGCCGGGGCCATGATGCTCTTCGAGGTGAGTCATTATACCGCCGACAAGCCCGTGTACGAGCAGGGCTTCCTCTGTTTTCCCCATGTGGCCCTCCTGGGCTACGGGGTTGGGCCCGGCGGCGAGGTGACCAGTCTCTACCCGTTCTTTGTGGTGGGCGTGCTGCATCTGGTGTCCTCGGCCGTCCTGGGCATCGGCGGCCTCTACCATGCCCTGCGGGGTCCTGACATCCTGGAGAACTATTCGGTCTTCTTTTCCCAGGACTGGCGCGACAAGAATCAGATGACCAACATCATTGGCTATCACCTGATTCTCCTGGGGGTGGGCTGCCTCCTGCTGGTCTTCAAGGCCATGTTCTTTGGTGGCGTGTACGACACCTGGGCCCCCGGAGGTGGAGATGTGCGGTTGATCACCAATCCAACTCTGAACCCTGCGGTCATCTTCGGCTATCTGGCCCGTTCCCCATGGGGGGGCCAGGGCTGGATTGTCGGGGTGGACAACATGGAGGACATTATCGGTGGCCACATCTGGCTGGGGATCACCTGCATCTTTGGCGGCATCTGGCATGTGCTCACCAAGCCCTTTGGCTGGGTGCGCCGGGCCTTCATCTGGAACGGTGAAGCCTACCTGAGTTACAGCCTGGGGGCCTTGAGCCTGATGAGCTTCATTGCCTCCACGTTCATCTGGTTCAACAACACCGCTTATCCGTCCGAGTTCTGGGGTCCCACCAACGCTGAAGCCTCCCAGTCCCAATCCTTCACCTTCCTGGTGCGGGACCAGCGCCTGGGCGCCAACATTGGTTCGGCCATGGGTCCCACCGGCCTGGGCAAGTATCTGATGCGCTCCCCCACAGGTGAGATCATCTTTGGCGGCGAGACCATGCGCTTCTGGGATTTCCGTGGTCCATGGCTGGAACCTCTGCGGGGTCCCAACGGCCTCAGCCTGGAGAAGCTGCAGAACGACATTCAACCCTGGCAGGTGCGTCGTGCAGCGGAGTACATGACCCATGCCCCCAACGCCTCCATCAACTCCGTGGGCGGCATCATCACCGAGCCCAATGCGGTGAACTACGTGAACCTGCGCCAATGGCTGGGTGGAGCCCAGTTTATTCTGGCCTTCTTCTTCCTGGTGGGTCACCTCTGGCATGCCGGGCGCGCCAGAGCCGCCGCGGCCGGCTTTGAGAAGGGCATCGACCGGGAGGCTGAACCGGTTCTGGCCATGCCTGATCTGGACTAGCCTTTCGCCCGTGGCCAAGATCCCTTCAGCAAACCACAGCCCCCGTTCAGGGGGCTTTTTTGCCGTTTGCGTCCAGTGACCACAGCGCAGCCAGACTGAAACCCCACTCCACCAAATGATGCCGTAGCCAAGGCAGGCTCAACCCCATCACGTTTGAGGCACAGCCCTCAATGGCGTCAATCAGCAGGCCACCGCGCCCCTCCAGGGCAAAGGCGCCAGCACAACCCAGAGGCTCACCCGTGGCCACATAGTGCTGGATGGCGCCATCGTCCACCGGGGCAAACCGTATCCGGGTCACCACGTCACCATGGCAGGATCGCTCCCCACCACTATCGAGAAGGCAGTGACCCGTGTACAGCGCACCCTGCTTGCCGGCCATGGCTCGCCAACGCTGGATGGCCTCCTCTGCGGACGTGGGCTTGCCTTGAACGGCGCCCCCGAACACCAATACGGAGTCACACCCCAGCACCAAAGGTCCCGGATGGGGCAAGCGCTCCAGAACGGCTCCGGCTTTTCCCCGGGCCAGGGCGGTGACCAGCCGACCCGGCTCCATCGTTCTGGGGAGACGATCTTCATCAAAACCACTAACCTTCACCCGGCAGGGGATGCGGGCCTGCTCCAGCAGACGGCGCCGTGAGGGGGAGGCCGAGGCCAGAATCAATGGAAACGGTTTTTGAGACAATGGGGACATCACACGTGAGCGCTAGCCGCTCTGAGATTGTCCATTCCTGTGGCCATGGATCTCGCCATTGAGAGGCAGGCGGCCCGGCGCGCCGACCGCGCTGCCCGCTGTAGCCCCTTGCGCCGCCGCTGTTTTGCCGCCCTGCAGGAGGGGGCTGTGGGTTTGGCCGAGCTTTGCGCTTCGGATTCCCCCTTCACCACCAGACCCTTGAGTGAAGCTCAAGCGGATCAACTGGTGCGTTGGCTGCTGCGGGTGGGTCTGCTGCGCCGGGAGGTGGACGGCCAGGGGTTGACGGATCGGGTGCGGCTCACTCCCCTGGGCCGTCGGGTGGTGGCCGCCTGGCCGGAGCAGAGCCGCCCCCCGGTCTCGTTGCAGGAACGCTGGCTCAACGGGTTGCGTCGCTGGCTCAGCATCTGGTCGTGACTGCCCTATCCCCGCCCCCCATCATGGTTCTGGGGACCAGCAGCGGAGTGGGCAAGTCCCTCGTCACGGCAGGACTATGTCGCCTGTTGCGGCGCCGTGGGGAGCAGCCGGTCCCCTTCAAGGGGCAGAACATGAGCCTCAACGGCTACGTGGATGAAGACGGGGGCGAGATGGCCTATGCCCAGGCCATGCAGGCCTGGGCCGCTGGGCTGACCCCTTGCGCAGCCATGAATCCGGTGTTGCTGAAACCCCAGGGAGATGGCAGCAGCGAGGTGATTCATCTGGGGCGCTCGGCGGGAGTCAGCCGGGCGGAGGATTACTACCGGGACTGGTTCCGGCCCGGTTGGCTGGCCATTCGCCGAGGGCTGGACGTCTGTCGGAAACAGCAAGGACGGCTTGTGCTGGAGGGGGCTGGCAGTCCGGTGGAGGTGAACCTGCAAGCACGGGATCTGACCAACCTGCGGCTGGCCCAGTTTTTACGGGCCCGTTGTGTTCTGGTGGCTGATATTGAGCGGGGTGGGGTCTTTGCCCAGATTATCGGCACACTCCAACTGTTGCGGCCTGTGGAGCGCTCCCTGATGGCGGGCTTGCTGATCAATCGCTTCCGTGGCCAGCGCAGTTTGTTTGACGAGGGCCGCGTCTGGCTGGAGCAGCGCACCGGCCTGCCGGTGTTGGGTGTTCTCCCCTGGCTGGGGGAACGGTTCCCGCCGGAAGACTCCCTGGATCTCCTGGAGCGCCAAGCCCGTAAGCCCAGGGCCGAGTTGCGTCTGGCTGTGCTGCGTCTGCCATCCATCAGCAACTTTTCCGACATGGATCCCCTCGCTGCGGAAGCCACGGTCCAACTGGATTGGCTGCTGCCCACCGACACTGTGGATCAGTACGACGCGGTGCTGCTGCCCGGCAGCAAGCAAACCATGGCGGATCTCAAGGCAATGCAGGCCGCCCGGATGGATGAACGCCTGCAACGGTACGTGGCCGCCGGTGGGGCGGTGCTGGCCATCTGTGGCGGCTTGCAGATGCTGGGGCAACGGCTCCATGATCCCCGTGGTCTGGAAGCGGAGACGCCAGGGGACATGGGGGGGCTGGGGCTGCTGCCCCTGGTAACCACGTTTGAGCCCGGCAAGGTGCAACGTCAGTGGACCGCCACCACCACATGGCCCCAACCCGGTCAACCCTGCACGGGTTTTGAACTCCACCATGGCCGGACAACTGCGCCGATCCATGGTGCGCAGTCGCTGTACACCCAACCCGGCCTGGGCTGGGTGAGCCCCTGCGGCCGGGTGGTGGGCACCTACCTGCACGGCTGTCTGGAGGCGGGACCATGGCGTCGCCACTGGCTCAACCGGCTACGGAGCCGTCGCGGCTTGCCCCCCTTGCCCACGGCCGTTCCCCACCATGCCGCCCAGCGGGATCGGCTCCTGGATCGCCTTGCCGACGCCCTGGCGGAAGATGTCAATCTGGAACCCTTGTTGCACGAATCGTCATGTCCCCATCCTCAACCCCTGAGCAGGTTCCCGTGTGCTGGGATGATGGGGATCCCGTATCCATTGCGGTGGGCACCCCCTGGCTGACGGCAGCCCAGATGCTGGGTCACACCATTCCCACGGGCTGTCTTTACGGAAGCTGTGGCGCCTGCGAGATTGAGGTGAATGGCCATGTGGTGCGCGCCTGCGTCAGCAGCGTGTGTGGAT
>NZ_JENA01000154.1 GCF_000586015.1 Candidatus Synechococcus spongiarum SH4
GGCCACAATTCCTCCGGTCAGGTTTCCTGGAGCACGCCACGGATGGTGAGGTTAATGCGGCCACGGCTGTCGATTTCCCGGACCCGCACCGTGACGGTATCCCCCACTTTGACGATATCATCCACTTTCTCCACCCGGGTTTCCGAGAGTTGGGAGATGTGGATCATGCCTTCCTTGCCGGGGAGGATTTCCACAAAGGCGCCAATGGGAATGACGCGGGTGACGGTTCCGCGGAACATCTCCCCTTCGTGAACTTTGCGGGTCAGTCCGTCAATAATGCGACGGGCCTCCCGGGCGGCGGCGCCGTCATGGCTGGCGATGGTCACCAGGCCTTCGTCGCCGATGTCAATTTTGGTGTTGGTGCGTTCCGTGATGCCCTTGATGGTGCGACCGCCAGGGCCAATCACCGTGCCAATCAACTCGGGACTGATGCGGAAGGTGAGCAGGCGCGGGGCATGGGGCGACAGGTCTTCCCGGGGTTTGTCGATGGTTTTTTGCATCTCCGCCAGGATATGCAGCCGGGCAGGTTGCGCCTTGTGGATGGCTTCACCAATGGTGGCCATGGGCAAGCCGGTGATCTTCATGTCCATTTGCAGGGCCGTGATCCCTTTCTCCGTGCCCGCCACCTTGAAGTCCATATCCCCCAGAAAATCCTCGATTCCCTGAATATCCGTGAGGATGCGCACGTCGCTCCCCTCCTTGATCAGCCCCATGGCTGCCCCACCGACGGGAGCTTTGATGGGCACTCCGGCATCCATCAGGGCCATGGTGCTACCGCAGACGGAGGCCATGGAGGTGGAGCCGTTGGAGCTGAGCACCTCGGACACCACCCTGATGACATAGGGGAACTCTTCCTTCTTGGGCAAGACGGGTATCAGCGCCCGCTCAGCGAGAGCGCCATGGCCAACTTCCCGGCGACCGGGAGAACGGAGGGGGCGGGTTTCGCCTACGGAGAAGGGGGGAAAGTTGTAATGGTGCAGATAGGTTTTTTCGCTGGACGGATTGAGATCGTCCAACTCCTGGGCATCACTGGGGGTGCCCAGGGTGGTGGCGGAGAGCACCTGGGTGAGGCCCCGCTGAAACACCGCCGAGCCATGCACCTTGCGGGGCAGAATGCCCACAGCCGAGGAAATGGTGCGCACTTGGTCCAGCGTGCGGCCATCCACCCGCTTGCCCTCGGTGAGGATCTGGCCCCGCATCAGCTTTTTGGTGAGGGCCTTGTAGCTGGTTCCGAAAAGCTTGATGTTTCTGGACACGGCAGTGCGCACGGGATGATCCTCGTTCAGGTTGAGGATTCCGCTGGCCACATGGGACTTGATGATGCTGAGCTTGTTGTCCCGATCCGCCTTGCTGAGATCGAATTCCGCCAGCACGGCGCGAATGCTGTCGGAGCACTGGGCCTCCAGATAGTTCAACACCACCGCATCGGTGGTTTCCGGCTCCACCCGCACGGGGCCAATGTCCAGTTCCTTGAGGATGTCCTGCTGGTGCTTGATGAGATCAAGCACCGCCTCGTAGCCAAAATCAATGGCCTCGATCACGTCATGCTCGGGAAGCTGCTTGGCTCCGGCTTCCACCATCACCACCCCATGGGGGGTGCCGGCCACCACCAGGTCCAGATCGCTGCGCTCAATTTCCCGGAAGCTGGGGTTAATGACAAAATCGTCCCCCAGGAGGCCAACCCGCACGGCCGCCATGGGTCCGGCAAAGGGGAGGCGCGCCAGAAGGGTTGCCATGGACGAGCCGGTGACCGCCAGCACGTCAGGGGGCATCCGCTCATCCAGGGCCTGGCATGTGGCCACCACTTGAATGTCGTCCCGCAGCCAACCGGGAAACAGGGGCCTCAAGGGACGATCCATCAACCGACACGTGAGAATCGCCCGCTCCGGAGGGCGACCTTCCCGTCGCTGATAGCTGCCGGGGATGCGCCCCGCTGCATACATGCGCTCTTCGTAGTCACAGAGGAGGGGCAGGAAATCCACCCCCTCCCGGGCTGCCGAGCGGGTAACGGTCACGAGAACCACTGTGCCGCCGCACTCCAGCATCACTGATCCACCCGCCTGGGGGGCAAACCGGTTGATGGTCAGTTGAACCTCACGTCCATCGAAGGAAAATGACCGACTTTCTCCTTGCACGCTTGTTGTTTCCTCAGTTTGTGGTTTGTTTTGACCTCCTCCCCGTCCTGAAGGTCGGGGATTCCTTTCCGGATCCGGCGCGTGCCTCGTCCTTCAGGTTGGTTCCTGTTTCATGGCCGGATGGGGGCGAACCCGTCAACCTCCCAACTCAACAGGCGGTTTTACGTCTCCACCAGCCCAGCGGCGACGGCGCTTGGACATGGCGCTATCCAAGCATAGCTGCCATTCCAGGCTCACCAGGATGATTTAACCACGCCTGGCAGGAGCCCGGCGTGGGCCTTCTGGCGCAGTTGATTGCGGCAGAGCCCGAAATCACGCACCACCCCACGGGGCTTGCCGGTGGCCCAGCAACGGTTGCGCTGGCGATTGGGGGCGCTGTTGCGGGGAAGCTGCTGCAGTTTGAAGTGGACCTCCAGCTTTTCCATGGGATCCTCCGCCGCAACAAAGGCAGCCTTCAGGGCCTCACGCTTGGCGCGGAACTGCTTCGCCAACTTGCGACGCTTCACGTCACGGGCAATCATCGATTTCTTTGCCATCAAAACCGCTGTTGGTAGAAGGGAACCCTAACCCATCATGGGTCCGATGGGGTTGGTTCGTGACCGGCGCTAAGCCCGGGATCGGCGGGGATCGTCATGGAAGGGCTGCACCCCGATGTGAGGCGGCTCAAGGCGGTGCTCCCGCTCGGGTTCACCAAAGGAATGGGCGAGGCCTTCTGCAAACCAGCGGCGCAGCTTGCCCACCAGGGAGAAGTTGTTCATGGCATCGGGAGGGAAACCTATGGCCATGCTGCTGCAGGGTGAACCGGATGCCCCCATGGCTCCCGGGAATTTAAGCAAGACTTCAACGACGACGACGGCGCTGCATGGCTTTGCGCTTGGCCTTCTCGAAATGGTTTTCATGGTGGCGAAGGCGCTTCAACTCTGCAAAAATGCCCGCCTTCGATACCTGGCGCTTGAACCGGCGCAGGGCGGACTCGATGCTTTCGTTTTCGCCAACAGTGACTTGAGCCATGCAGAAAGGGTGTCCGGACAAAACAGGCTAGACAGTGTAGTCCTCAGGAGGACCGACTGTTCCAGGCCGTGGCCATGAGCAGGGTAAGCACAGTCCCCGGCGCACTCACCGCCAGGATGATCATGGTGGGGACCGCACCCAACCGGGGATCCCCATAGGCCAACTCGAATACCGACCCCGTGGCCGCAATACCCAGCAGGCAGGACAGGGCCAGCAACAGCCCCGCAAGCGGTTTCATGGGCATGGCACAGGCTGCAACAAGGGCCACAAGCTACACAACGGCATGGACCGCACTGGGGGCAAAGCCATGGTGGTCGAGTTCCCGGTGCAGATCCTCCACAACCTGGACGCGATCCACAAACAAAATCCCGTTGAGGTGGTCCATCTCGTGCTGAATACAACGACCCAGGAGGCCGTCCGCCTTGCGCCGCTGTTTGCGTCCCAGCTCATCGGTGAACGTCACCTCCACCACCGTGGGCCGCACCACGCTCAGGTAGACCCCGGGAATGCTGAGGCAGCCCTCCTCCCGGGAGTCCACAGAGGCGCCGTAGGCCGTAATCTCCGGGTTGATCAGCACCAGAGGGGGCGTGCTGGGGTTTTCAGGGTCCAGGTCAATGACCAGCACCTGCTTGTGAACACCCACCTGGGTTGCCGCCAGACCAATGCCCTGGGCGCTGTACATGCTGCGCAGCATGTCGCGGCAGAGTTGACGGATGTTGTGGTCCACCCTGGATACCCGCCGTGCGGGTTGACGCAACTCCTGGTCCCCCAGGTGGTGGATGGCGAGGGGAGCCGGCCCATCAACCTGCTTCTCGACCGTTACCGAGGCTTCACGGCGGGCCGCCCGATGGGCAAGGCTGGCGAAGCTGGTTTTAGGCATGGAAAATTCCTTCAACCATTTTCCCTTGAAATTAAGAAGAAAATCATGGA
>NZ_JENA01000155.1 GCF_000586015.1 Candidatus Synechococcus spongiarum SH4
GGCCATGGTGGCCATGGTGTCGTTGGGATAAACGGGCACGGCCGCCTGGATCAGGATGGGGCCTGCGTCTACCTCCGGCGCCACCAGATGGGCCGTACAACCGGTGATGCAAACACCGGCAGCCAAAGCCCGCTCCATGGCGTTCAGCCCCCGGAAGGCGGGCAGCAATGAGGGATGAATGTTCACCAGTCGCTTGTCATAGGCCTGGCAGAGCACAGGGGAGACAATACGCATCCACCCCGCCATCACCAGCACGTCCACCTGAAGGGCGCGGAAATGGTCCACCAGGGCATGGTCCAGGGCTTCCCGGCTGGCGTAACGGCGATGATCCATCACCGCAGCCTCAACATCCAGACGCCTGGCTCTGGCCAGCGCCTTGCAATGGGGGGTGTTCACCACCAGCCCCACCACCTCTCCATGCAGACCGCCATGGCGCGAGGCCCGGACCAGCGCCTCGAAATTCGAGCCCTGACCGGACGCCAGCACACCCAGCCGCAAAGGTCTGGGTAACGGGGAAGGAGCCCTGTGGGGAACCACCAGGGTCACGGTCCGGGGAGGAGACCCGGAACCCTCGTCCCCCATGACCGCCGGCCGTGGCTCAGATGGGCTCACAGGTGGAGACGAAGGCCACGCCACCGTAATAGGCCAGCAGTGGCCTCAGCGCCGTGCGCAGGGCTTCGGTAACGGGCTCCTCACAGAAGATGACCACGTGGACGTTGACCCCCAACCCGGTGACTTCAAGGGCCTCACTGGCCACAAGCCCATGGGCGCCGCGGCCCGTGATATGCCGCGCCACGGAATAGCCAGGGGCGCCGGAACTGTCAATCACGCTGATCAACCGCTCCAGTTCACGCTCGCTGAGAATCACATCAACACGGTTCATAGTCAACTGGCAGGGATCACGGTCTTGATGACTTGCAGGTACAAGGGGATTCCAACAATGATGTTGAAAGGAAAGGTGAGCCCCAGACCTGTGGAGATGTACAGGCTGGGATTGGCTTCCGGAACGGTCATCCGCATGGCGGCCGGTACGGCGATGTAGGAGGAGCCGGCGCAGAGCACGGCAAACAGCAGCGCCGTGCCCTGACTCATCCCCAGCACGGCCGCCAGGCCAATGGCCAGGAAGGCGTTGATCAAGGGCATCAGCACGGCAAACCCGATGAGAAAGGGTCCGGCGCGACGCAGTTCATTGAGACGACGGGCCGCCACCAGTCCCATGTCCAGGAGGAAAAAGGTGAGCACACCATAAAAAAGCTTGTCGGTGAAGGGCTCCAGCTTCTGCACGCCTGTGGAACCCTGCTGGGCCACCAGAAACCCCACCAGCAGGCTGCCGATCAGGAGGAACACGGAACTGTTGAGGAACGCCTCATGGAGCACGGCCCCCAGACCCACCCTCTCCTGACCCGGCTTCCGGGATGAGCGGCCCAGGAGACGCACCAGGAGAAGGCCAACGATGATGGCCGGTGACTCCATCAGGGCCAAGGCCGCCACCATGAAGCCGTCGTAGGGCAGAGCCAGCACCCGCAGAAAGGATTCCGCCGTGATGTAGGTCACTGCGCTGGTGGAGCCATAGGCGGCGGCAATGGCCGCGGAGTTGTAGACGTCCAGGCGGGTGCGCAGGATAAGGAAGCTGTACAGGGGGATCACCGAGGCCATGAGCACCGCGGCCCCCACGCTCAGGAGCACAGTGAGGGACAGGCCGCTGCGTTCCAACTGCACCCCCCCGGTGAACCCGATGGCCAACAGGAGGTACAGGGAGAAAAGCTTGGGCAGTGGCGCGGGGATCTCCAGATCGGAGCCCAGCAGCACGGCCAGCATCCCCAGGAAGAAAAAGAGAACGGGCGGGGTCAGGATGTTCTGTAACGCCAGTGCGGTGTCAACCAACCCGGGACTCAAGCCTAATCTTCAGCGATTTTAACCGCTTCCACGGCGACCATCCCCAACAATGGGGAGTGTGTTACGAGTTCCAGGTGTCGCCGTCCTCTCCACCCTTATTGGTCATTGCCAGCAGGAATGCCGGCAAGGTGAAGGAAATCACGGCCATGCTCAGCCCCATGGACATTCGGCTCGGAACCCAGCCGGAGGAGTTGGCGGTGGAGGAAACGGGCTCCAGCTTCGCTGAAAATGCGCGCCTGAAGGCTGCAATCGCGGCCCGGTTCACCGGGGCATGGAGCCTGGCGGACGACTCGGGGCTGGTGGTGGATGCCCTCAACGGCGCTCCCGGCGTCTATTCAGCCCGCTACGGCCCGGATGCGGCAAGCCGTCAAGCACGGCTTCTGGCGGAATTGAAGGGCAGCCTCTACCGTGCCGCTTCCCTGGTCAGCGCCTTGGCGCTGGCCAATCCCCTGGGGGAGATCCTTCTGGAAACCGAGGGCGAGTGTCGCGGTGAAATCCTGGAACAGCCCAGGGGCGTGGCCACGGGCTATGGGGACATCTTCTGGATCCGGGCGGCGGGGTGTACCTATGGGGAACTCCCCACCAGTCAGAAGCTGAAATTCGGCAGCCGGGGGCGGGCCGTACGCAGTGTTGCTGCGGACATCAAACGTCTCCTGAATCTACGGACGGGTCCTCCATGGGATCCGAAGAATTCCCTGTGGTGAGTGCCCAGATGGCCAGTTGGGTGCGGTTGCGGCTGCCGGTTTTGGTCAACAAGTGGGCCACATGGCTTTCCACGGTGCGCACGTCAATGGCGAGGGCCTCGGCAATGGCCCGGTTGCTGAGGCCTTTCCGGAGATGGGCCAGAACATCCCGCTGGCGCTGGGTCAGGTGAACGGGATCGGGGGAACTGCCGCAAGGCAGGCATGGCATGGGTCATGGGGGCATGGACACTCAGCGTTCCCCCGCCCCGCCCCCTGGCCGGGTCTCCTCATCTCCCCATGCTGAAGCCGATTCAGCCTGACGTGGACATCAGACGGGGCTCACCCTGGGCGGTGGACTGGCGTTTGGCGGCCTGACGGCGTAGCTGGTCGTGCATACGCTCCACCTGGGCATGGAGAGTGAGGAGTTGGTCCTGCAGATCGCCGCCGCCGTCCAACCCTTGCAGAGCAGCCATGGCCTCTTCCAGATGGTGCTTGCAGGCAATGAGAGCAAGACACCCCTGGGTACCGGCTTCCGTGGTCATTTTGTCTGAATGGTTTCCATTCAGCCTACACCCGCCAGCCGGCCGGGGTCGGAACGATACTGTAGCGGATTTAGCCAGGACGTTGTCTTCTCTGATCTCTTTTACCCCAGGACCGGCTATGGACCAGCCCCGATGGCCGACCTGCTAGGATCAGAAGGAAGAAGGCCTGTGCTGATGTTCTCTAACTACAAGCCCCAAGGTGGTTTTGATGAGTACTTTGCCGCACCCAACCGACCGAGATCCTGCTTTGAACCCCTCGTCTCCTCCCTGGGACATCTCGGCCTGGAGGAAGTCAGCCGCAACCACCGTGCCGCCGAGACGTTGCTTCAGCAAGTTGGGGCCACCTTTCAGTTGTATGGCGGGGACACCGACAGTGACGAGCGTATCCTCCCCTTCGATCCCTTGCCAAGGCTGATTACAGCAGGGGACTGGGCTTGGCTGGAGGCCGGACTGATTCAGCGCCTGCAAGCCATTGATCTCTTCCTGGATGACATCTACGGGGATCAGCGCATTATTAACGACGGTGTCATTCCCCGGGAGTATGTGGAGACCTCCCAGGGTTGGCGTCCTGCCATGGTGGGGATAACCCCACCTCTGGGGCGCTGGTGTCACGTGGCGGGGCTGGACCTGATTCGCGACCAAGCAGGCGCCTGGAAAGTGTTGGAAGACAATCTGCGCTGTCCCTCTGGCGTAGCCTATTACCTGGAGAATCGGCGGGTGATGAAGCGCATGTTCCCCAGTTTGTTCCACAGCCACACGGTTCAAGCCATTGATGACTACCCATCGTATTTACTTCAAACACTACAGGATCTTGCTCCCTGGACCGAAATCCCCAAGGTGGTGGTGTTGACGCCAGGTTCATTCAATAGTGCGTATTTTGAGCACAGCTACTTGGCACAGCAAATGGGTATTGAGCTGGTGGAAGGTCGTGATCTCTTTTGCGAAGACGGCCA
>NZ_JENA01000156.1 GCF_000586015.1 Candidatus Synechococcus spongiarum SH4
GGGGGCGTGGGCGCCCCCCAGCAGGTAGCGGTTCTCCGTACCCATGGCCTGGCGGGCAAACTCCAGAACCTCCCCCAGCCGCCCCTGAATGGCGGAAAAGCTGAGCAGCAGGGGCTGGTATTGGGCGGAGTGAAGCTGCTGGCTCAGCAGGTCGCGGCAGTCCATGAAACAGGGATAGCCATCCTCCGCTAGACACACCCGCTGACGTGTGCCCGGCGCCGGGTTGGGGTGGACGGCTTCCAGCAGCCGCAGCAAGCGCCCCGCCGCCGCCTGGGTGCCCAACGCCAGACCATGGCGCTGTTCATAGCCGGGGGTGTTGCGGGTGAGGCGCCATGTGGAGAAGGCCGCCAGGGCAGGGGGAGAAGGGGTGGATGTCATCCGTCCTGGAGGGATTCAGACGGATTGGATACGCTGCCCATCAGTTTGCTCAACATTGGCCTTGGCCTTCTATGCCAACGACGGGGATCTCCAGGAACACCTGTCGCGCAGCCTGAAAGACATGGGACAGCATTGGCCATGGGTGGCTCAGCAGGTATCTGTCACCTGGTTGCGCTATGAGAATAGTCTGGTGGATCAGGCGGCACAGCTTGCCAGCGACGAGTTCTGGGCCTTGCCGGTGGCTGGCGCCAGCCACGGCGGCGCCACCCCCCGTTATCCCGCCAGCGTGGTGAAGCTGGTGTACATGGCGGCCCTGGAAGCCTGGTACGCCCAGGGCCTTCTGCGCCGCACGGCGGAGTTGAAGCGGGCCACCGGGGCCATGATTGGCCACTCCAGCAACGATGCCACCGCCTACGTGGTGGATGTCCTCACGGGCGCCGCCAGCGGCCCGGAGCTTGTTGGAGACGCTTACATCACCTGGCAACGACAGCGGCAACTGGTGAACCAGTGGCTACAAGAGCAAGGCTGGCCCGAATTGCAACACTGCAACTGCTGCCAGAAAACCTGGGAGGAGGGACCCTACGGGCGGGAAAGGCAGTTTTACGGTCTTCAACGGCAAAACCGCAACCGCCTCAGTAGTGATGCCACGGCCCGCTTCCTCCACGCCATCATGGCGGGGGAGTTGATTTCGCCGGTGGCCAGCACCCACATGCGTCAACAGCTTTGGCGCTCCCTGGATGCCGCGGACCGTCAGGCGGACCCTGAAAACCAGGTGGACGGCTTTCTTGGCGCAGCCCTGCCTGAAGGCAGTCAACTGTGGAGCAAGGCCGGCTGGATGAGCACCGCCCGGGCTGACGTTGCTTACGTGGAAGCTCCCCGGCACAGGCCCACCCTGGTGGCGGTGCTGGGGGAGGGGGCGGCCAGCGCCGACGACAACCGTTGGCTACCGGAACTCATGGCCAAGCTGCTCACCGCCTGCTGATCCATGGGGCGCCTTTGAACATCCTGGGACAGGATGGAGGCCATGGATGGGGGGAGTTGAGCTCGGTAACGTGTGTGGCTATGCGGCGGAGGAAGAGAAGCAGGCAGAGCACATGAAGCGTTGGCATCGAGTGTTGAAGGCGCTTGGAGAGACCAAGGTTCGCCCTCCCCCTCGCCCTTCATGCTGGATCGTCGATACCTTCCGCCGTTTGCCAGTCTCACCCCGATGACCGCGGCCGAGGCGAAAGTCTATGCAGCCAAGGGCTGGACCCGCCGGGATCCGGTGGTGGTGGCGTTGACGGCGTTGGAAGCCGCCTCGCCACCGGCTGTGCAACCGACGGTGAGCATTGCCGGTGGTGCGTCTGTCACCGAGGGCGGTGACGCAACCTTCGCCATGACGGCTAAACCTGTGCCGACTGCGGACCTGCCGGTGACGGTGAACGTGGCTGAGACTGGCAGCTTCGCGCCGCTGGAGCGACCGGAGAAAAGACAGTGAGCATCGACGCCAGCGGGACGGCGGCCTTCACGGTGTCTACGGAGGACGACGCAGTGGATGAAGAGGACGGCACGATTGCTGCCATGTTGACTGCTGGCACGGGCTACACGGTAGGCAGTGTCGCCTCGGCCAGTGTGGCGGTGGCGGATAACGACGTGTCAGTGTCATCGATACCCATGCTCTCGGTGTCTGACGCCTCGGCTGACGAGGGAGAGGCAGTGGAGTTCGTGATTCGCCTGTCGCGGCCCCATGACAAAATCGTGGCGTTGTTGGCGCGCACCAGGGAGAGCAACCCGGTGTCGGCGGTGCAAGGCACGGACTTCTCCCTCAGTTGGTTTGGCGCAGTCTTTAGGAGCATCCCTGCCGGGGAGACGGAGAGGACGGTGAAGGTGAGGACGTTGGATGACCTGCACAACGACGGGGAGACCTTCGAGTTGTACATCGCTCGGGTGTATTACCCCGGTGTGGGGATCGCGGATGGAGTGGGGGTAGGCGCCATCAGGAACAGCGACCCGATTCCGGCTGCGTGGCTGGGTCGTTTTGGCCGCACGGTGTCCCAACAGGTGGTGGATGCCCTGCGACAGCGCTTCAGCGCCTCCGCCCCAATCCGGTCTGAGGCTCACGGTGGCGGGTGAGGAGGAGTTGAGCAGTGGTGAGCAGTTGGCGGCGGACTCTTCCTTCAGCTTCTCCCCCCAGACAGTGGCAGCCGCTGGCGCAGGGACGGGGGGAACAGCAGGGACCGGGTTAGCCTTCTGGGGTCAGGGCGCCATCGCCTCCTTCAGCGGCAGGGGGACGCCCTCTCCCTGGATGGGGACGTGACCACCCTGCTTGTTGGGGCGGACTGGCGCGGCGAGCGCTGGCAGGCTGGCGCCGCCCGCTCCCGCTCCTGGGGCAACGGCTCCTACGACGGCAACAACGACGAGGGCGCCACCGCCGCCACCCGTGGGGACGGCAGCATCAGCACCAGCCTGACCGGGCTGTTCCCCTACGGCCGTTACGCCCTGACGCCACGCCTGGCCACAGGTGGCTACGGCTGGGGGAACCTCACCCTGAAGCCACAAGGGCATGGTGGAGAGGAGTTGGATGCCGACACCAACCTGGCCATGGGCGCCCTCGGGCTGGAGGGTGTCCTGCTGGATGGCGGCGGCGCCGGACTCTCCCTCTCCACCACGGCTGATGCCCTCCTGGGGGAGACCACGTCCGAGGAGGTGAAGGGTCTGCAGCCTTCCGATACCACCGTCTCCCGCCTCCGCCTGGGGCTGGCTGCCACAAGGCCGATGCCCTTGGCCAACGGCGCCGCACTGCTCCCCGCCATGGAGATCGGCATCAGACAAGGCGGCGGGGATGCCGAGGCCGGCTTCGGCCTGGAGCTGGGCGCTGGACTGGTCTGGAACGATCCCCAGCAGGGCATCAGCGTTGAGGTGAAGGGACGCACCCTCCTGACCCATGCAGAAGAACAGTTCCGGGAGCAGGGCTTGGCCCTCTCCTTCGCCTGGGACCCCGCCCCCACCAATCGCGGGCCGTCCCTCTCCCTGAGTCATGCTGTTGGCGCTACTGCCTCGGGGGGTATGGATGCCCTGCTCAATCCCGTCGTCCCGGAGGGGCTGGCCGCACACGTCAGCACCGGGCGCCAGTTTGAAGCGCAACTCGCCTACGGCTTCCCCGTCTCCAACGACCGCCTCACCCGCACCCCGTCGGTGGGCTTGGCCCTCTCGCCGGATAGCAGGACGTACAGCATGGCATGGGCACTGGCCCCTATACCCAGCAGGGGCAGGGAAACCGTGGCAGATCTCCCTCGAAGGAGAACGGCAGGAACGTTTCTCCTCGGCTTCCCCAACGGAACACTCCCTCGCACTCCGCTTCCCACTACTCCTCTGAACGGCTGGCCAGCCGTTCAGTAACCCCCGGTCGAGATAGAGCACATGTTAATGTTACAGGCCTTGACCTTGGAGACCCGGTTGCCGCTGCCAACGAGACAACCGTGGGTCGCTAGATTGCTGGAGTTGCTACCGGCGCCAGCCATGACAACCCTTCCCTCCCCCTCCCCTCATGCTGCGGCGGAATCCCTCGCTGCCCCGGCGCGGCTGCTGCTGGTGGACGACGAGCCCAGCCTCCGCAAGGCCACCCAGGCCTATCTGGAGGAAGAGTCCTTTTGTGTGG
>NZ_JENA01000157.1 GCF_000586015.1 Candidatus Synechococcus spongiarum SH4
CCCTGGTGTGGTGGCCGTTGGCGCCGGCGCCGGCGCTTCGCCCCTGATCACGGGCCTGCGGCCTGTCCATCAGCAACTGCGGAAGGCCCTTTGTGGGTGGCTGGGGCGGGAGCGGGTGTTCCTGTTCCCCAGTGGCTTTCAGGCCAACGTGAGCGTGATGGCCGCCCTGGCGGATCGCCGGTGCCTGGTGTTGGCGGATCGCCTCTGCCACCATTCCCTGCTGCTGGGCGCGCGGGCCAGCGGCGCCGTGATGCAACGGTTTGCCCACAACGATCTTGGCGATCTGGAACGGCGCCTCGAGAAGGCGCGGCGGCGGCGCCCGGAGCAGCGGTTGCTGGTGGTGAGCGAGAGCCTCTTCAGCATGGAAGGCGCCAGCCCGGACGTGGCGGGCCTGGGCAGGTTGTGTGGGCGATTCGGGGCCTTGCTGGTGCTGGACGAGGCCCATGCCCTGGGGGTGCTGGGTCCCATGGGCCGTGGCCTGGCCTGGGGGCGGTCCCATGTCCACGTGGTGGTGGGCACCTTTGGCAAAGCTCTGGGCAGCGGCGGGGCCATGGTGGCCGTGGATGGGGTGCTGGGGGACTACCTGCTCCAGTTCTGTGGCGGCTACCGCTATTCCACGGCTCTGGCCCCCCCCCTGGCGGCCGCCACCCTGGCCAACCTGCAACGGCTGCCCCACCTGGAGCCGGAGCGCCAAGCCCTGCTGGACAGGGCCCGGCAACTGCGCCAACGGCTTGTGGACCTGGGTTATCCCCGCCCCCCGGGCCATGGTCCGGTGGTGCCCATTCTGGTGGGGGATGAGGAGGTGGCCATGGCGCTGCAACAGCGGTTGGAGGAGGCAGGGATCCTGGTGGCCGCCATTCGCCCCCCCACCGTGCCCCGGGGCGCCGCCCGCCTGCGGGTGGCGCTGCGCCGCGGCCAACCCCCCCAGGCCGTGGACACCTTGGTGCAGACTCTTCTTATCGAGCAAAACAGATGACCCTCCAGATCCTGGCCATGCATGGCTGGTCGTCCCAGGCGGAGCATTGGCAACCCTGGGTTGAGGCGTTTGCCGCCAGGGGCTGGCGCTGCCGTTGCGGAGAGCGGGGCTATGGGCCGCAGACCCCGGCCATGCCCGGATGGGGACAGGAGGGCCTGCGGGTGGTGATGGCCAGTTCCATGGGGATTCATCTCGTTGATGAAGCGCTGCTGGCCTCCGCCGAGGCGGTGGTATTGCTGGCCAGCTTCGGACGCTTCGTGCCCCAGGGCCGCCACGGCGCCGGGCGACGCCTCGAACTGGCCGCCATGGATCAGTATCTCCAACGGGGAGACGTGGCGGAGTTGTTTGCCCGATTCCGGGTGCAGGTGGCGGCGCCCCTGCCTGTGGATTGCCTGCCTGAGGGGTTACCGGCGGAGGCGGTGTCCCCCACCGGCATCCAGCGGTTGCGGGACGACCTGACCAAGCTGGGGCAACTGGGGGACCTGCCCCCCACCTTTCCCCGGCAGGCGCCCGTGCTGAACGTGGAGGCCGGGGAAGATCGCATTGTTCATCCCCTGGCCCGGCAGGCGTTGCGCCAGGCATTGCCCACGGCAGACCATCTCCTCCTGGCCAGCTCCGGTCATGCCCTGCTGGACGAGGGCCTCATCCCCCAGGTGGTGACCTGGCTGGAGAAGCTCCCCGGTCCCCTCCCATGACAATGCCCCACCCCGGCATCGGATGCGCCATGGGACCGGCCGAGGCGCGGGCCTACGTGCGGGAGGCCAGGCTGCAGAGGGGTGTGGCGCGGCGATTGGCTGCGCTTTGGCGTGGCGCGCTGGCCAATCGGCTGCCGTCGGGGCCGCGGCTGGATCTGGGGGGCGGCGCGGGGGCACTGGCCTTGGCCCTGGCCCGGAAGGGGTGTCCCCCGCTGGAGGTGGTGGATCGCAACGTGTCCCTTCTGCGCCTGGCAACGGGGTTGCAGGTGCGCCCCTGGGATCTGGACAGGGGATTGCCCGTGGCGGAGCCCGCCCTGCTGGCCAGCAGCTTCGCGCTCCACTGGCTGGCCCAGCCCCTGGAAAGTCTTGGTCAGTGGTGCCGGGCCTTGCGACCCGGAGGCCAACTGCTGTTGGCGGTGCCCACCTCCGGCAGCTTCACCAGTTGGCGGCAGGCCGCGCAGCGGGCGAACGTGCCCTGGACAGGTCTGTCCCTCCCGTCAGCCCAACGACTGCAAGGGGTGTTGGCGGACCAACTGCGGCTCCGCCATTGCTGTCTCCTGCGGCGGAGTCAAGGCTGGCCCTCCCCCCTGGCCTTCTTTCGCCACTTGAAACGCTCGGGGCTCACGGGGGGCGCCGGCGGGCGTCTGGGGCCGGCGGAGTTGCGCCGGCTGGATCGCTGTTGGCCCAGGCGCCCCCAGGGAAACGTGGCCGTGGAGTGGGAGGTGTTGATGATACTGGCGGAGCGGCTGAACGGCTGTGGAGCCGAGAGTCGGTAAGGTTTCCCCGCCTTCAGGACGGGGAGGGGGGCAACGGTTCCCCCTGCTGGCCGGGGTGGGAATCAACAGCCTCCTGATCTCCGCGGGGATGGCGCCAATCGCCGCGGCGCCCCCCCTGTTTGGAGAGGAGCCGCACGCCGCCAATCTCCATGGCGGGATCCAGGGCCTTGGCCATGTCGTAGATGGTCAGCAGACCCACCTGCACAGCGGTGAGGGCCTCCATTTCCACCCCCGTCCGGGCATGGGTATTCACGGAAGCCTGAATCCGTAGCCCGGAGTGGCGGGCCGTGGGGCTGATCCACACCTCCACTCCGTGGATGGGCAAGGGGTGACAGAGGGGGATCAATTCCCAGGTGCGCTTGGCGGCCTGAATGGCGGCAATCCGGGCCACGGCCAACACGTCCCCCTTGGGGGCGTCAGCGGCGGTAATGCGTTTCAAAACCTGGGGATCCATGCGAATCCACCCCTCCGCCATGGCTTGACGGTTTGTGGATGGGCGCTCCGCCATGGAAACCATGTGGGCCTGCCCCTGGGTATCAAGATGGGAGAGTTGCAAAACTGGCCAGGGGCTCCTGCCCACAGGGGATGGGTCACCCTAGCCTTGTCCCATTCGGACCCGGAACGCCCATGGGTGGTGCCGAATCGGCGCGAGACCCGTCCTGATGGCCAGTTGGAAGCGCCCCTCGACGCTGTTCTGCGTCTTTCTCACCCTGCTCTACGACCGTGTTGGGGAAAGCGTGGTCTTCCCTCTGCTCACCTTCCTGGTGGCTCCCCTGGCAGCCGGCTGGTCAACTGGGGCTGGTGATCGGCCTGCTGGGGGGCAGCTACACCATGGCCCAATTCCTGGCAACGCCGGTGATCGGCTCCCTGAGCGATCACTTTGGCCGGCGGCCGGTGATGCTGGTTTGTATTGCCGGTTCTGCTGTGGGGGTGGGCCTGTTCGGCGTGGGCGCCGGCCTCGGCGGCGGCGCCAGCGGCTGGGGCTGGCTCGCCATGGCCGGGGGGCTGCCGCTGATGTTCGCGGGCCGCATTCTGGACGGGGCCACGGGGGGGACAGCCGCCACCGCCCAGGCCGTCATTGCCGACATCACGGCACCCGACGGGCGGGCCCGGGCGTTCGGGCTCATTGGTCTGGCGTTCGGCCTGGGGTTCATCATCGGGCCGGGGCTGGGGGGCGCTCTGGCGGATGTGCATCTGCAACTGCCCATTGTCATGGCGGTTTCCATCGCGCTCCTCAACTTCCTGGTCACCTTCCTGCTGCTCCCGGAAACCCTGCCCCCCCCGGCCCGTCAGCCCATGCCCGGCCTGGCCCGGCTCGTTCCCCTGCGGCAAGTGCTGGAACTGCTGTTGAATCCCCGGGTGGGGGGTCTGAGTCTGGGGTTCGGCCTGTTTTTCCTGGTGTTCAACGGCTTCACCACCATCCTGGTGCCCTTCCTCAGCCTGGTGTTGGCCTGGCAGGCGGTGGACGTGGGGAAGTTGTTCATGCTGGTGGGGGGGTGGCGGCCCTGGTGCAGGGGGTGCTGATTGGTCCCCTGAGCCGTTGGCTGGGGGAGCAGCGCCTCACC
>NZ_JENA01000158.1 GCF_000586015.1 Candidatus Synechococcus spongiarum SH4
CTCCTGCCTGTCATTCGTCGCCTGGCCGTGGATCTGGGCCTGGGGCAGGCCTCGGTCCGGGAAATTCATCAGCGGGGGATACGGGCTGCGACGGAGTTGGCCATGGTGCGGGCCCTGCAGCGGCTGGCCAAGGCGCCGAAGCTGGTGTTGGTGGACGGCAACCTGAGGTTGCGGCCCTGGCCCAACCCTCAGCAGACAGTGGTGCGCGGGGACCAACGTTGCCTGACCATTGCCTGTGCCAGCATCGTGGCCAAGGAGGCCAGGGACGGCTTACTCCTCCGACTGGATCAGCGTTTCCCCGGCTATGGTCTGGCCAGCCATAAGGGTTATGGAACGCCGCAGCATCGAGCGGCGCTGGAGCGCCTGGGTCCCACGCCCCTGCACCGCCTCAACTTTCTGGGGAAGATTCCGGGAACGGTGGAGACAGCGGCGGCGCCACCCCATGGCCCCGGCGCCAGGCCTGGAAGTCCTGCACAAACTCCCGGCTGATTCTGGCCTTGATTCTGCTCAAGACACTGGTCAACACACGGTTGCCGGCGCCCTCCAGAACGGTTTGGGGAATCAGCCGCAGCAGCGCCGGACGGCTTGCCTGCACAGCCAGGGATGCGTCTCCTTCCAACTGGTCGCCCCGGGCCTCCAACCAGGAATCCAACTGGAGTTGAAAGTCGTTGGCAGCCAGCACCGTGCTATCGAGGCGGCACTGATAGGAGCGAATGACCAACCGGTGTGGCAGGACCGTAGTGCGCAGGTCAACGACGGGTTGCACCTGCAACTGAAACACCTTGAACCGGGGGAGCGTATAGCGATAGTGGGCCGGCCGTAGAACCTGAAGCGCGTCGGATCCCAGCAGGATCCTGACCACCCGCTCCTCTTGTTTCAGGTAGGCGCCCAGGATCTCCGAAGACCCTGGTACGGCCAGACCCAGCTTTTGTCGGGCCGAGAAGGCCAATTTCATGGCCATGGCGCCACTGTTGATGGGATCCTAACGAATTGAGATTCCACCCCACCCACTCTTGTCCGTCCCCTCCATCGCTTTCCTGGGTCCCGCCGGCACCTATGCCGAGACGGCCTGCCGCCAACTGGCCCAGGCCCAAGGCATGCAGCGCTACACTCCCCGTCCCGGCCTGTCCATCCAGCATGTGTTGCGCCAACTCGGAGCGGACCATGGGGGAGACGGCACTGTGGCGGCCGCTGTGGTGCCCGTGGAGAATTCCGTGCAAGGCGGCGTGACCGCCACGCTGGACACCCTCTGGAGTTTGAGCGCTCCCTGTTGTCCTCCGGACTCCCCAATCCCTATGGCCCCCAGGGTCTGGAAATTGTGCGGGGCCTGGTGCTGCCCATCCGCCATGCCCTGCTGGGGAATGGCCGCATGGAAGACATCAGCGAGGTCATCTCCCACCCCCAGGCCCTGGGTCAGTGCGGCGCCTGGCTGAGCAGGCGCCTGGCCCAGGCTCTGCAGTTGCCCGCCCCGTCCACCGCGGAAGCTGCGCGGATGGTGAAGGGGAGTCGCTTCCGTGGGGCCATTGCCTCGCTGGATGCCGCCAGGGAGCAGGGCCTTAACGTTCTGGCCTATCCCATCAACGACGAACCCAACAACTGCACCCGCTTTCTGTTGGTGCGGCCGGTGGCGGCAACACTGTGCTCCAGCACCCCCTCCGCCCCCCCGGATCACGGCGTGATTACCAGCCTTTGCCTTGCTCTGCGGCAACGGGACCGCCCCGGGGCGTTGGTGGAGGCGTTACAGGTGTTCCATGAGCAGTCCCTGAACATGTCTCGCATTGAATCCCGCCCTGCCAAGACCGACTTGGGGAAATACGTGTTTTTCATTGACGTTGAGGGGCACTACCAAGCCGAGCCTTTCCAGAGGGCTTTGCAAAACCTGTATCCCATCTGTGAACAATTGCTGAATTTCGGCAGCTATCCAGTGGTGACTGTGGCGCCGGAAGAAATCTAACCCCAGTTCTGGATAAGGGAACCAGGAAAAACCATGGTTTCCCCACCTTCGTCATTCCCGCAAAAGCGGGAATCCATGAAGCTCAGTGAGGAAGAGAGGAATTGCAGAGCATGACCCGCTCCCTCAAACTGCCGCCCGCCTTGGTGCGGTGCGCCCAACTCATTCTGGCCTGTGGTAAGGGAGAGCCCCAGGTGGAGATTGCCAAGCGACTGGGGGTGAGCAAGATGACGGTGAGCAAATGGCGCCAGCGCTTTCACCACCCTGGCTGATCACACAGGTATCTCCAAGTCCACCGTGCATCGGTGGTTTCAGTTGTTACCTGGGGCCCATCGCCACCGGCATTTCAAGATTTCCAATGACTCCTTCTTTGTGGATAAGGTGCATGACATTAATCCAGGCACTGGAGAGGACCCAACCCATGCCACCCTTGGGACTGGGTATGTGGAAGGTGTGACCCATGATTATGTTCGTAACGGCGCCACAACCTTGTTTGCTGCCCTGGATGTAGCGACCGGCAAGGTGCTGGCCCAGTGCAAGCATCGGCGCCGCCACCGGGAGTTTGTCTCCTTCCTCCAACACGTTGGAAGGAATGTACCCAATAACTTGGATATTCATCTGATTATTGATAACTACTGTACCCATAAACACGCCAAGGTGAAGGAGTAGCTGATGCAGCGGCCCAGGTTCCATGTGCATTTCACCCCCACCTACGCCTCATGGATCAATCAAGTGGAAGGCTGATTTGTCATCATTACCCAGAAAGCCATTCGACGCGGTTCTTTCCATAACGTGGGAGAACTCACCGGCAAAGTCAATGACTTTGTGGAGCACGACAACGCTCAGGCCAGCCCTTTTATGTGGGTAGCTACTGCCGAATCCATCCTGGCCAAGATCCAGCGTCTTTGTAAAGGGGGCGTACATACTTAAGGAGAAGCTGCGCAACTGCTGATCCACTGCCGCCAGAACCATGTGGAGGGAATTGGCGCCAATATCAATGGCTGCAACCCGCACCTCCTGGGAAGCCGAAGGATTGGAGATTTGTAGCGCAACCCTTGACCCCTCAGAAGAGGAGGGAGAAGTCAAGTTTGAGGGAATGCTCCACGGGGGTATCTGCGGTGGTGTTTTCTTCCCGTTCTCCTTGGAGGGAGAGTTGCCAGGGTTCTATCTGGCTGTGCTGGGAGTAGGGCGCCAGGGACCAGCGGAGGGAGGTGGTGCTGGTGGTGGGGGAGAGTGCCACTGCCACCCCTGGCGTCATGGTGAGGCGGTCGTTGGCAGCGGGGAAGCCGTAGGCGAACTCCGCCTCGAACTGCTGCCCGTCACCGGCGGATGCGCCAACTCCCTCCAGGACAGTGGGATCAAGGAGGGCATCCATATCGGCTGCGGCGTCGCCCACGGTGTGACCCAGGGCGAGGGATGGTCCGCGATTGGATGGATCGGGATTCCAGGAGAAGGAGAAGGCGAGACCCTGCTGGCGGAACTCCTCTTCCATATGAGTCACCAGGGAGCGGCCCTTCACCTCGGCGGTGATGCCCCGCTGGGGATCGTTCCATGCCAGAGCGGCGCCCACCTCCAGGCCGAAGCCGCTTTCCGCATCACCCCCATCGTGACGGATACCCGCCTCCATGGAGGGGAGGAGGGCGGCGCCGTTGGCCAGGGGAACAGGGCGTGTGGCTTCTAGGCCGAGGCGCAGGCGGGAGACGCTGCCCTCTCTGGAGGGGAGATCGTCCACTTCCTCGGAGGTGGTCGTGACGGTGAGCAGGTCGGTGGTGGTGGTGAGGCTCAGCCCCGCGTCGCCGCCGTCGATGAGCAGGCCGTCCATGCCCACTGCGCCCATGGTCATGGTGGCCGCGGGCTGGTATTCCCTCCTGCTGCCGTCGTCCGGTGTGACGGAGAGCGTACCCCAGCCGTACCCGGCCACGGCCCAGATGCCCAGCCGTGGGGTGAGGGCATAGCGGCCGTAGGGGAACAGGCCGGTGAGGCGGGCGGTGACGGCTGCATCGTTACCGTCCGCCCCCTCGTAGCCGCCGTTACCCCAGGAATGGGAGAGT
>NZ_JENA01000159.1 GCF_000586015.1 Candidatus Synechococcus spongiarum SH4
TTCTAAGCATGGGCAAGCATGGTTTCGTGGGCCCCGTGCCTCTGTCCCCACTCTGGCCATGAGCTTTTCTCAGACCGCATCCCCCAGCCGTTCGTCTGGGAACGTGACGGATGCCATTGCCGGGGGAACCCTCACCACAATTATCCGCTGCCTCTCGGGCAGCTCCCTGGATCTGGTGGAGCGGGGAAAGACCATTTTCCTCCCTGGCGATCCCGCGGAGCGGGTCTATCTGTTGCGGTGCGGCGCGGTGCGCCTCTCCCGCGTCTATGAAAGCGGGGAGGAGATCACCGTGGCGCTGCTGCGGGAAAACAGCCTGTTCGGGGTCCTGTCTCTATTGACCGGCCACCGCTCGGACCGCTTCTATCACGCTGTTGCCTTTACCCGTGTGGAAATGATTTCCGCACCGGCCACCTCCGTACGCCAGGCCATCGAGGGGGACGCCCGTGTGGGCTTGATGATGCTGCAGGGCCTGTCCTCCCGGGTCCTGCAGACGGAGACCATGATTGAAACCCTCACCCACCGGGATATGTCATCCCGACTGGTGAGCTTTTTGCTGGTGCTGTGCCGGGACTTTGGCGTTCCAGCGGACCAGGGGATCACCATCGATCTACGGCTCTCCCACCAGGCCATTGCCGAGGCCATTGGCTCCACTCGCGTGACCATCACCCGCCTGCTGGGGGATTTGCGCAGCGAGGGGATGCTCAGAATCGACCGGAAGAGAATTACCATCTTTGACCCTGTGGCCCTCGCGCGTCGGTTCAGTTGAAACCCAATAATGGAGTCGTGAACGTCCTCTGGAGAAAGCCCCCTGTCTGGCTGGCTGCTGATTCTTGCGCTCCTGCTGCTGGGTGGCGTGCTTGCGGTCATGGGGGACCGGCTGGGGACCCGCATCGGCAAGGCTCGTTTGTCGTTGCTCAGGATGCGCCCCAGACGCACCGCCATGGTAGTTACAGCCGTCACCGGCAGCCTGATTGCCGCGCTGAGCTTCGCCCTGCTGATCGCCATCAACGACCGCTGGCGGCGGGGATTGTTTGAGTTGGTTCGCATTGAGCAAAGTCTGCAGACCAGTCGCGACGATCTCGTCGCGACCCGGATGACCTTGGAGTCCGTGCAGGACAACCTGGCGGCAAGTCGCAAGGCTTTCTTGGAGGCAAAGCACAGACGCAGCCAGGCTGAGGCCCAAGTGCGGGAGCTGAGGGGGCGTACAGACATGTTGCAGGCCCAGACCCAGGAGTTGCAGCAAACCGTCCATGTGCTGGAGGGCCAGCGTCAGCAACTGTGGAATGAGCAAGCGGTCCTCTTGGGGGAAATGCGCCGACGGGACCAACAACTGGATGGTCTTCAGGAGCAAATCAACAGCCAGGTCAATGTGTTACGCAATCTCAGGCGCAGCATCACGGCGTTGCGTCGTGGCGATGTGGCCATTGGCCACAGTGAGTCCCTGGCCATGGCCAAGGTGACCCTGCCGGCCGACAATGACGGCGCCGAAGCCGTTGACAGCCTGCTGAATCAGGCCAATCGGGTGGCCTATGAGCGGCTGCTGCCGGACCGTACGCCAAACCAGCAGATCCTTTACATCCCCACCAGCGAGGTGGAAAAGATCACCACGGCCCTGCGGACCGGGGAAGACTGGATCGTCATTATCCGCAGCGCAAACAACGTCCTCCTGGGGGAGGAATCCCTGGTGGCTTTTGCGGATGTCCGCCGCAGCCGCCAGGTCCTGGCCACTGGTCAGGTCCTGGCGTCCACCGTCGTTGAAGAGAATGAGCGCTCCCTGGAAGCCGTGAATCAGCGGCTCACCCTGCTCCTGGCCACGGCCCGCAACCAGGCCGGTCAGTTGGGATCTCTGAACAGAGAGGTGGTATTTGATAATGAAGCCCTGGGTGTGCTGGTTCAGGGCCTGGTGGACCGCACAACTCCCCGGGCCACCCTGGAGGCCTTCAGCACGGAGGACAGTGAGACAGCGGATCCCCTGCATCTGGGCATCCGTTGGCTCAATTCCCCCCTGGGGGATGCCTCGGACCCTGATCATGGCTGAAGGCGGCTGCGCCATTGGCCTGGACCCCGGCTACAGCAAATGCGGCCTGGCGTGCAGTGACGCCAACCAGCAGCAGCTTGACCTCTGCTTGATCTGTACACCCCATGAGTGCTGGCAATATCTCCAGGACTGGTGGTTGGAGCGCCAGCCGGCAGCGCTTTACCTGGGGGATGGCGCCAGGTCCACCCGCTGGCGGGTGGACCTGCTCACCTGGTGGCCCCCCCAGAACCTCCAACTGGTGCCCGAGTCCCACACCACCCTGGAAGCCCGTGGGCGCTATTGGCAACTGCATCCACCCCGGGGGTGGCGGCGCCTGTTGCCGGAGGGATTGCGACAGCCCCCCAGACCGGTGGACGACCTGGCGGCTCTGGTGATCCTTGAGCGGGGTCTGGGCCGTTCCCTGCGGGTGATGCCTGGCTCCTTCCGCACAGCCGTCAGACCGTAGCCCGGACCAGAAAGTTGTACTCTCCACCCACGTCCAACTGGTGGTCGCAGCGCAGAAGAAAGCGGAGCAACGCATCCTCAATCAACGCCCGACCCAAGGAGGGCTCAACCCGCAGCTTCCCTTGCCGGAAGCGCCAATGGAAGACCCAGGCAAACTCTCCCGCCCAGACCTGTCCCTTGCAAAGGCCCGACTGAAGATCCTGGTTGAGAATCTGGAGGCGTGCTGTCGTGGTGGGAAGTTTTGCCATATCAGTGGGTGATGATGCCGGGACCGGGGTTGCTCTGGATCCGGATCCCGTTGAGGCTATTCATGGCTGCGCCCAATCCCTGCCGTTGGAGAACGTGGATTCCCGCCACCACCTCATTGAGCACCTGACGCAGCAGGGGATCTTCTTCGGCGCTGAAGCGCCCCAGCACATGTCCGACGGTGGCCGCCTTACGGGCCGCCGGATCCCGACCGGGGGCGCCAATGCCCACCCGCAGCCGGGCAAAAGCCCGGGTGTTGAGGTGGGCGATGGTGCTACGCAGCCCCTTATGACCCCCGTCGCTGCCCTCGCCACGAAGCCGTAAGCGGCCCAGGGGAAGGTCCATATCATCCACAACAACCAGTAGATGCTCAGGCCCCAAGTGGAACCAATCCAGGGCGGCGCGGATTGAGACGCCACAGGCGTTCATGTAGGTCTGGGGCATGAGCAGGCGAAGGCGCTGCTCGCCTTGGCCAATCTCGGCCAACCGGGCCTTGAGTCTGGTCTGATTGCGGAAGACAATCTTGGCCTGACCACTGGCCAGGGCCTCAAGGACCATGAAGCCCGCATTGTGCCGTGTCCCGGCATAGCGGGGGCCGGGATTTCCCAGCCCGGCGATCAAGCACAGATCCATGGCGTGGCGTCTCCTGTCCCGGACATGGCGGTGCGGCGCCGCTCAGGTCTTGTCTTCGGTCTTGTTTTCGGAACCGTGCTGCCTGGGTGTGCTCCCTGACTCGGCCGGCGAGACCACAGCAGGAGAAGCAACTTGCTGCTCCGTTGTGGCTACAGGCGTCTCCGGAGCATTGGCCTCCGCCATGACAGCGTTGCTGAACTCCTGGGACGCCGACTGAAAAGCCTTGAGGGTTTTGCCGAGGGTGCGCCCCAGCTCCGGCAGCTTCCTGGGACCAAAGACCAGCAGACCAACCACGGCAATGACAGCCATTTCCGGCAGACCGACACCAAACACGCTCATGGATCCCATCCCTCAGGGGGAACAACAACAAAGCCTAGGGAATGGAGGCCCTGTTGTTGCTGCCCGCCGAGGCCATGGAGCCTCATGCCCCAAGGCCGGCGCCCGTTGCTCCGGTGTGTTACTCCGACGTGATTATCAACCCAGACCGGTCCAGTCCACGTTGATGCCGTTGAGGAGGAGGGACTGGTTGTAAACCTGCAGAATGACCAGCAGAAACACGAAAAACAGGAGCATGAAGATTCCCATCACCGTGGTGG
>NZ_JENA01000160.1 GCF_000586015.1 Candidatus Synechococcus spongiarum SH4
GTGGTGATGGCGCTCTGGCCGGGACGGCGCCGGTCCAGGTCCGCCTGAATCCCCGCCACGTCCAAAGGCAGCCGTGGCGGACAGCCATCCACCACCACCCCCACACCACCCCCATGGGATTCCCCAAAGCTGGTGATGCGAAACAGTGTCCCGAAACTGCTGGCCATGGCGTTTTGCACTAGCCTACGGGATCAGGGCAAAAGTGCAGACCCGCAGTGACAGCCCACAAAACGCAAAACGGCAAGCCACAAAAAAGCCCCCGCTGCAGCGGGGGCTGAAGGCTGAAGGAGACGAGAACGTACGCTTCCGTCTCCTCTGCCGACCGCCGATCAGCCGATGGCGGGAGCGGTCAAGGCCACCGTGGTGGACTCGGCGGACGCCAGGTCCAGGGGGAAGTTGTGGGCATTGCGCTCGTGCATCACTTCCATACCCAGGCTGGCGCGGTTCACGATGTCCGCCCAGGTGTTCACCACCCGACCCTGGCTATCCAGGATGGACTGGTTGAAGTTGAAGCCGTTGAGGTTGAACGCCATGGTGGATACGCCCATGGAGGTGAACCAGATGCCGATCACCGGCCAGGCCGCCAGGAAGAAGTGGAGGCTGCGGCTGTTGTTGAAGGAGGCGTACTGGAAGATGAGACGACCGAAGTAGCCGTGGGCGGCCACGATGTTGTAGGTCTCTTCCTCCTGGCCGAACTTGTAGCCGTAGTTCTGGGACTCGCTCTCGGTGGTTTCCCGCACCAGGGAGGAGGTGACCAGGGAGCCGTGCATGGCGGAGAAGAGGGAGCCGCCGAACACACCCGCTACCCCCAGCATGTGGAAGGGGTGCATGAGGATGTTGTGCTCCGCCTGGAACACCAGCATGAAGTTGAAGGTGCCGGAGATGCCCAGGGGCATGCCGTCGGAGAAGGAACCTTGCCCGAACGGGTAGATCAGAAACACGGCGGAAGCGGCAGCCACAGGGGCGCTGTAGGCCACGCAGATCCAGGGACGCATCCCCAGCCGGTAGGACAGCTCCCACTCCCGACCCATGTAGCAGAAAACGCCAATGAGGAAGTGGAACACCACCAGTTGGTAGGGGCCGCCGTTGTAGAGCCACTCGTCCAGGGAGGCTGCTTCCCAGATGGGATAGAAGTGCAGGCCGATGGCGTTGGAGGAGGGCACAACAGCGCCGGAGATGATGTTGTTGCCATACATCAGGGAGCCGGCCACGGGCTCGCGGATGCCGTCAATGTCCACCGGTGGGGCGGCAACGAAGGCAATGATGAAACAGGTGGTGGCAGTCAGCAGGGTGGGGATCATCAACACGCCGAACCAACCCACATAGAGGCGGTTGTCGGTGCTGGTCACCCAGTCGCAGAAGGACTGCCATCCAGAAGCGCCTTGGCGCTGCTGAAGTGTGGTGGTCATCAGGACAGATGATTGGAAGGTAAGCAAGGCGGGGTTTCCGCCCTACGGAACAGACTGTAACAGAAAATTGCGATTGGTGTGGAAATGTTGCGTAATTGGCTGGAACCCCCATCAGGGCAGGGTTTTGCTGGATGCTGTGCGGTATTTTTCCTGGGAAACCCTGTGGGGGCATTGCCCAAGATCCATGTCCCCTGGCCTGCAGACTCACTGCCCTACCCTCAGGTAAGCTGCAGGGGATGCCTTTTGCCTTTGCTGTCGTGACACGCCACATGGAACTGGCTGACCAGGCAACAGCGGTGCAGGTTTAGCCGGCGCCCGGAATGCGCTTTGCTTTATCGTTGGCAGCCTCTCGCTATCCTTGGTAGCCTCTCGCTGCTGGCTCTTGCCCTGTGCCTGCCTGCCGCAGCGGCAACTATCACTATGACGATATTCCCCGCATCACGAAATACCTGAGGATATGAGGATGCCCAGGCGCAGATCTTCGTGTCCAAAATTGATGATCAACGCTGTCAGCCTCCGCTCCGCCCACCGTCACGATTCCGCAATCTCACCAACCTCGTCGGCAGCGAGTGTCATACGCCGCTTAAAGATGCAACTAGACGATGGGCGGCAGGCCATATGGGAAGGCCATGTGGAAGACAGCACAACCCTGTTCTGTACCACAAGGGCTACATATCGTCAAAGCGGGCGGCCCGCAGGGTGCTGAACGCACTGCGAGAAAGTGATGTGATCGAGATCGCGGCGCCATTGATGGAAGCTCCTGATCTGGTGTTTCGCTGGTCGCTGGAGGGCGAGCCCGAGGCGATTGCCCGGATCTGGCAAAGTCTGGGTCGTTCACCACCACCGTGGCGCTCACGGCCGCGCTGTTGTAGCAGGTGATGCTGGGCAGCACCTTCACCGTCACCGCCCCGTCCGCCTCCACAACGTCGTCGTTCTTCAGCGGAATCTGGATCCGGGTGCTCCGCCTGTCGGCCGGTATGTTGTATCCTGTGAGCCCTATGCTCTCGGCGGCCGCCGAGGTCACGTAATCCTGCCGCGGCGTTCTCCTCCGACGCCTGGGCTGTGAACAATAGGCGCCCGACGCCCGGGTCCCGGGAATCGCGGCTCACAAGGAAGACCGCCTTCGCCCCATCCTCCTCCGTCACCGGAGAACTGACCGCTTCCACACGGAGGACAAAGGTGATGTCGTCGTCCGTGATGGTTATCCGCCCGTCGCCGGTGCGGCTCCCCGTTACCTCGCTGGGTATATTCGTGGCCGTCAGGATCGGGGCTGTGCCCGTAGAGGACGTCGGGATGCTCACCGTCACCGCCTCGTCGTCAGGATCATCATCCTGGGGAGAGCCCAGAAACACGTTCGCCACTGTGGCGGACAGGCCGGTGAACGTCACCACGCCATTGCTCAGCGCCACTCCCGTGGGACTTCCGTCCAGGGACAGGGTGCCTGGCGCTGTCACTGGACGGAAGTCCGGGGCACGATCAGGATCTCCCCCGCCAGCAGGGGGCGGCTCAGGGTCAACCGGAGCCTGGCGCGGTCAGTACTGCTCCCCTCCAGCGCAGTGGCGTCCGGCACGCTGAGCGTCACGCTGACGGGGACATCGTCGTCGTCCGTGATGGTGATCTGCCCGTTGCCGTTGCCCATGCCAGTGGCGCCGCCACCGAGGCCGGTAGGAGCCAGCGTCCCCAGCCCCACCGTCACCGTCTCGTCGCTGGTGTCGTCGTCCTGGGCAGGGACCAGCAATAGGGTCACGATGGAGGAGGGGCCGCCGTTGCTGCCGGTGAACGTCACCGTGTTGCCGCTCAGCGTCACTCCCGTGGGGTTGTACAAGATGGACAGGATGAAGTCGGTTCCCAACGAGCCGCCGCTGAAAGTAACGGCACGGCCAGGCTCTCCCCTCCCCACAGGGGGTGGTTCAGGGTCAACCGAATCGTGGCGCGGTCACTGCTGCTCCCCTCGGTGGCCTCGCTATCCGGCGTACTGAGTCGCACCCCGGGGCGTCCTTGACGTAACGCCGCGGGGCCTGACGAGAGAGGGGTGGCGCGGCGCCCCTCAGATGGAGCATCAGAAGAGGAGGGAGAAGCGCAGCCCCAGAGAATGATCCACAGGGGATGTTGCGGAGTTGCTTTCTTCCCGCTCCCCCTCCAGGGCGATTTCCCAGGGTGGTGTCTGGCTTTGCTGGGAATAGGGGGCCAGTGACCAGAGGAGGCCGTAGCTCCTGCTCTCCGGGGAGAAGGCCACTGTCACCCCTGGGGAGAGGGTGAGGCGGTCGTTGTGGAAGGGGAAGCCGTAGGCCAGTTGTGCCTCGAAGTGCTGCCCGCTGCTGCCCGGTGCAGCCAACCCCTCCAGGACGACGGGATTGAGCAGGGCGTCCATGCCCCCCGAGGCGCTGGCGCCCATGGTGTGACCCATGGAGAGGGAAGGGCCACGGTTGGATGGGGACGGGTCCCAGGCGAAGGAGACGGCCAGGCCCTGCTCCCGGAACTCCTCGTCCACG
>NZ_JENA01000161.1 GCF_000586015.1 Candidatus Synechococcus spongiarum SH4
GGATCTGGATAAGGGTACCCGGAAAAGCCGTCGTTTCCCCACCTGTAAAGGGCTACCGGCACTTGAAAACCCCTGCCGCCACTGGCTTTTCTGGTGAGAGGGCATCCCCGTGGGGAAGGACGAGTCAGGCGCTAGCTGCGTTTGGGCGCTCCCCGCCACAAGGATCCGGAAGGGGCGCCTGCTCCGCTGGCAGGCTGGTCGCCAACTCCCGTACCGTGGCACCGCTTCCCATGGTCTTGGCCCCTGAAAAGAGCCAGTGGCATGGTGTGGGATTCAGAAGAGAGAGGGGCCTCTCAGCCCCCATGGGTCATTTTGCTGATAAGGCTGACCTCACCCCATCTCCTTTGGGCTCAGGCGGCAACAGGGGCGGCCTGGCGGGAGAAACGAACGATGTTGTTCGCTGTTACGAAGTTGCTCTGACCGAGCAGGCTTCAGTCACCCTCCTCATGCCCCGTCGAAACCATTGCAGCCCCATGGAGAATGGAGCTGAGCGGAATCGAACCGCTGTCCGAAACATCGGTGTGAGCCACCTAGTTCACGGCTGTGAACCCTTTCACCCTAGCACAGGCAACAGGTCATTGCCCCACAATCAGACGGGTGGCTTTGGCGAGTCCCGCCCTGGTTTTCACCAGGTAAGGTCCCCGCAGCAGCACCCCACCCACCCGCAGGACGATCCCGGCCAGGAAAAGATCCAGCGCACCCATGGCCAGCAGGGCGGGAACGAGACCCCAGCCCAGGCCGCGCACCAGCCAGATCAAGAGGGCGCCGCTGGCCAGCAGAAAGCTGGTGGTCAGCAGCCCCAGCCCCATGCCCAGCAGCAACACCCCGCCAATGAGACGGCGCCGTTCCCGGCTCGCCTCCTGCAGGGCCATCCGCATATGCACGTCCAGTAAGCTGGCCAGCAGCACCGCCATGCGCTCGAAGGGATGCCGTGAACCACGGCCCTGGTTCCAGCTTGCCGGGCCGGGTGGAGGGGATGGGGCCGCCATCACTGTTGCCGCCGGCTGCCGCCCAGCAGAAGCCCCGTGACAAAGCCCGCAAGGATGGCCACGGAAAGGCTCAACAGAGGCTGTTGCCGGATCTTGCGCTTCAGGCGGGGCGCCAGATCCCGCCGCAACTCCTCCATGAGGGTGTCCAGTTGTTCTTCCAGGGGATGAAGCGCCTCCTCCCATGTCCTGGGCCGCTCTCTGATGCGTCCCAGGTGGTCAACCAGTTCCAGAAGCTGGGCTCGAATGATGGTGCGGGTGTGGGAGGTCTGGCTGGCAATGAGTTGCACCAGCTCCTCCAGGCTGCCGCGGGTGGCCTCCCAGCGTTCCCGGGCAATCTCGGGCCATTCCTGTTGCAGAAGGGGCAACAGGGACTGGAAATGGTCCCCCAGGGGATCCCCCTGGCCCTCTCCCGCTGCGGCGCCATCCTCCCGGGACCGAGTAGGGGGAGACGGTTGGTCGGAATGGTCGTTTGCAGGTGACGACATTGACCTGGGCAGGATGATCACAGCTTAATCCCCGCAGCGGGGGAGCCTTGAGGTTTCCCGGTGTTTCCCTTATGGTTTCCCTGATAGTGGGCTTGGGGATTGGTTTACGTTCAGCAGGTTAAAATTAGCCGTTTCAAGTCCTTTGGCGGCAGCGTCGAGGTTCCGCTGAATCCGGGATTTACTGTCATCACCGGACCCAACGGTTCTGGCAAAAGCAACATTATTGACGGCATTCTCTTCTGCCTGGGGCTGGCCTCCAGCCGCGGGATGCGGGCGGAGCGCCTGCCTGACTTGATTAACCACCGCATGGTGCGCCAGGGCAAGGCCGCTGAAGCCTCCGTCAGCGTCACCTTTTCCCTCCCTGACTGGCAGCCCCCTGACGATGTTGAACCCGACGCCATGGAGGGCGCCGGGCCATGGATTCACCCGAGCCAGCAACAGGTGGTGATCTCCCGCCGCATTCGCGTGGCCCCCGGCGGCGCCTACAGCAGCATCTATTCCATTGGGGCGGAGTCCTGCAGCCTGAGCCAGTTGCAGGTTCAGTTGCGGCGCCTCCGCATCGACCCCACCGGCAGCAACGTGGTGATGCAAGGGGACGTCACCCGCATCGTGTCCATGGGTGGCCGAGAGCGCCGGGAAATCATTGACGAATTGGCGGGGGTGGCGTTGTTTGATCAGCGCATTGAGCAGTGCCGCGCCAAGCTCGCCAACGTGCGGGAGCATGAAGAGCGTTGCCGCATTGTGGAGGCGGAACTTCAGAACAGCCGCCAGCGGTTGGAGAAGGACTGCAAGAGGGCGCGCCGTTACCGGCAGTTGCGTGACCAGTTGCGCCAATCGCGCCACCAGGAATTGGTGTTGCTGTGGGAGAAGTCCTGTCGGCAGCGGGACGACCTGGCGGCCCGTCAAGCCCGGAATCAGCAGGAACAACAGGCCCTGGGCGCCAGACGGGAGCAGTGGATCGAAGAGCACCGTGGGAAGATCCGGCAGTTGCAGGACATCCAGGACCAGGTGAAGGCCCTTGGAGAAGACCGACTGTTGTCGGTGCAGGCGGAGTTGGCCGGGCTCCAGGGTCGGGAGCGGGAACTGCAGCGCACCCTGCAGAGCCAGGACCAGGTAGGCGTGGAGCAACGTCAACATGACTGGCGCGGCCGCTGTGGCCGGTTGCAGGCCGCAGGAGAAGCGCTGGCCGCCGCCGACCCCGCTGCTCAACTGGAGGCTGTGAACGCCCGCTGCTCACATACGGAGCAGGCTGTGGAGCAACAACGCCGGCAACTGGGGGAGTTGGCGGATCGTTCCGGAAGCTGGCTCCGGGTCTATCAGCAGCGGCAGCAGGCCATGGCGGCATTGCGGGCCGACATCCAGCCCTTGCGGGCCGAACAACTCCGGCTTCAGGAGCGGCTCAAGCAGGAGGAGCAGCAACTGAGGGACTGGCGTGAGAAGCAGGGGCAAGCAGAAGCCGATCACCGGCAGAGTCAGGACAAGCTGGATGACCTGGCCACCCGGAAGGCCCAACTCCAGCAGGAGGTGGAAACACTCCGGACAGGGTGCAACGAAGGCGGCGGCGCCCTGGGGCTGTTGCAGCGCCGCCGCCAGCGGTTGGAACGGGATCAGGTGAAACTGGAGCAGGACCTGGCCAAGCTGGAAAGCCGCCGTGAAGCACTGCAGGAAAGCCGCGGCGCTGCCGCGCTGCGCTTGATTCTGGAGAGTGGGCTGCCGGGTGTCCACGGCCCTGTGGCCAAGCTGGGGGAGGTGGACCCGCCCCATCGCCTGGCGCTGGAGGTGGCGGCAGGCGCCCGTCTCAACCACGTGGTTGTGGATGACGACCAGATTGCCGCCCAGGCCATCGGGCTTCTCAAACATCACCGGGCCGGCCGCCTCACCTTCCTGCCTCTCAATCGATTGCGGGCGCCGGCAACGCCGGCCCCCATGACCCGGGCCGGCCGGCGGTTCCAGGGCTTGGTGGACCGGGCTGTGGCCCTGGTGCGCTTCGAACCCGTCTATGGGCAGGTGTTTGCCCATGTGTTGGGGGAGACCCTGGTGTTCGAGACCCTGAATCAGGCGCGCCGTCTTCTGGGGCAGCACCGCTGCGTGACCCTGGAGGGGGAGTTGCTGGAGCGCAGCGGCGCCATGACGGGTGGCAGCCTGCAGCGCCGCCAGGACCGCCTCGGTTTCAGCCACGGCGAACAGGCCGATGAGGGGGAGCCCCTCCGACAACGGCTCCTGGAGTTGGGATCCCATCTGAGCGCCTGTCGGCGGGAAGCGGCCCAACAGAGCCAGGCCCTGGATGCTCTACAGACGCGGTTGACAGACGCCAGTTGCCGCTTGGCGGCTGTGGATGCAGAGCAGGGAAGCGTACTGGCCCAGCACCAGACACTGGCCGGCGCCATCCGCCAGCAAC
>NZ_JENA01000162.1 GCF_000586015.1 Candidatus Synechococcus spongiarum SH4
CGCGCCTTAAGGCACACGTCAAGCGGTAAGTTCTTAACCTGAACCAGCAGACCATGCCCCCGACGCTGCCATGCCGGAGACCGTTGGCTTCAGCCTCAACTTCCTTCACCCCTTGATGATGTGGTCACTGCTGGCCTTGAGCGGCTATGCCCTGTTCCTGGGAATCCGCAGCAAGAAGCTGCGCACCACGAAGGATGCCGAGTTGCGCAAACAACTGGCCAAGAGCAAGGTGGGCCAGCGTCATTTCCTCGTTGGATCCCTTGTTCTGGCGTTGATGGTGCTGGGCGCCTTCCTCGGCATGGGGGTGACCTATCTGAATAACGGCAAACTGTTTGTGGGTCCCCATCTGCTGGCAGGGGCCGCCATGACCTGCATGATTGCCCTGGCCGCGTCCCTCGTCCCCCTGATGCAGCGGGGCAACGTGGTGGCGAGAAAAGCCCACGTGGGGCTGAATATGGGCGTCATGACCCTCTTTCTCTGGCAGGCCCTGACGGGCATGGAGATCGTCAACAGGATTTGGGCGAATCGCTGAACCCTCAGAACTCCTCATCGGCAAAGCCGTGGTTGGCAACCTCGAACAGGGCGCGGATGGTTTCCCCCACCACCCGGTCAGGGGTGGATGCACCCGAGGTGACCCCCACGGTGATCTTCCCTCCCGGCAGGAAGATGGCGATTTCCTGAAGATGGTTGGTGAGGAGTTGCCGCCGCGTCACAAACCCTGTAAATTCAATACAGGCTCATTGGGCTTTTCATGGAAGCAAAACGGGTACGCTCTTCTCTCCCCCTCCTTCTATCTGGTCTGGTCCTTCTCTTCGTCTCTAATCTAGATTTAGAGGCACTCTCTAGAATCAAAACACTGACAACATACGATACCTCCGGCACCTCAAACGGAGTCTCAATAATAAGAGTGTACACATATCCTCCCGAAGGCAACTTCTCGGACACATTTACGCCATTACGAGACATGAAGAGGATTGCCGGCTCCAAGTCCAAAGCCAAGCGTAAGCCATGCAGTGTCGGGATACAGACTGAGATCCACAGGAGCCTGCTGGAACTGTTGAACGATGGATCGTTTCGCACAGGCGGAGGTCATGTTGACACATCAATTCGTGCGATGAGCGTTACCCGGAGGCCCGGGGATAAGCCCTTGTTGGACCTTGAGTCAATATGCCACACACACATTGACCCTGAGACCTGGGACCACCTTTTGTCTAAGACCGAAAGAGATCCCCTAGAATGACGCTACCGGCACCCAAATCCCGCTACAGCACCGGAGGATTCATGTCTGCACAGTGTTCGGCCCTATCCGAACACAAACGATGTCTGCCAAGTCATTGGCGAGAACCACCTCACTGTGGAGTATCTTGATGATGCCGCCTTGCTGATCGGGTGTCCCTACCATGAGACCGGCGCCATTGGTGACCGGTTGGCTGAGGGTGCGCAGCAGCTTGATCAAATCGGGTCATGGGTCTTGCTCAGTGTGCCTGAGCGCTAAGGAACGCACCAAGCCCCCGCAAGCCATGGGCAAACGGGATGGTCAGTGGGGGGCTTTGCGCAGCGTCTCCATGACCTTCAAGGGCAGGTTATCCACCCGCTTGTCCTGCAGATTCACAATCAGACCTCCATCTCCCAGGATCACCACTGGTTGGGTCAGCAGCGCAGCCATTCGCTCAGTCCAGGGGAGATGGCTGGCAGGGGGCCGATGGCGCAACTTCAGACCTCTTCATCGGAAAAGCTGTCGTTGGCAATCTCGAACAGGGCGCGAATGGTTTCCCCCACAACCCGGTCAGGGGTGGATGCACCCGAGGTGACCCCCACGGTGACCTCTCCCTCCGGCAGGAAGGGGGACAGTTGCTCCAGGTTCTGCCCCAGCGGCTTGTGTTCAATGGCGTTGCCGGGGCCAATGCGCTCGGGAGCATCGATGTGGAGGGAGAGAATGCCCCGCTCCATGGCAATTTCCTGCAGATGGGTGGTGTTGGAAGAGTTGTAGCCACCGATCACAACCATCAGGTCCAGCTTTTCCTCCACCAGGGAAAACATGGCGTCCTGACGCTCCTGGGTTGCGTCACAGATGGTGTTAAAGGCCAGGAAGTGTTCCTTCAGGGAGGTGGGGCCATAGCGACGCAAGAGGGTCTGCTCGAATAGGCGGCCAATGGCCTCCGTTTCCGTCTTCAGCATGGTGGTCTGGTTGGCTACCCCCAACCGGACCAGATCCCTGTCGGGATTGAATCCGGAGGAGCAGGCATTCTTGAAGCGCTCCAGAAAAACCTGGCGATCCCCCCCCGAGAGGATGTAGTCACACACCACCCGGGCCTCCTCCAGGTTCAACACCACCAGGTAGGTACCGGCAAAAGAACTTGTGGCCAGGGTTTCTTCGTGCTTCACCTTGCCGTGGATGATGGAGGTGAAGTCCCGCTTCTTGTGGCGCTCCACAGTGCTCCACACCTTGGACACCCATGGACAGGTGGTGTCCACAATGGTGCATTGGCGCTCATTCAGGAGTTGCATCTCGGCCACCGTGGCGCCAAAGGCGGGCAGGATGACCACGTCCCCCTGCTCCACGGCGGAAAAATCCTTGCGTCCCTCCATGATCGGGACAAACAACACACCCATCTGGCGCAGATGGCGGTTGACAGAGGGATTATGGATAATCTCGTTGGTGATCCAGATTCGCTCTTCGGGGAAGTGGCGACGGGTCTCGTAGGCCATGGCCACGGCCCGCTCCACACCCCAGCAAAAGCCGAAGGCCTGGGCCAGGCGGATGGTGAGACGGCCCTGGGTGAGCTTGTTGTTGTTGGCGCGAATCTGCTGGATCAGGTCGCACTGGTAGGCGTTCTCCAGGGTGCCGGCCACCTCTTTGGCTCGACCAAAGCCACGCCGGTTGTAGTTCTCGGAGTGGTGGAGCGTGCGGCGGAACGCCTGGGTATTAATGGTTTCAGCCACAGCAGCACAACGGCATGGGTGAGCAGTGTAGGCGAGGAAGCTGCGGATGAACGGCAAAGGCCCCGGACCAGGGTGGTCCAGAGCCTTTGGTATGGAAGGTTTGGCAGAGGAGGCCGGGAAGCACAAACCGATGCTGACCCGACGCCAGGCTCAAAACCGCTCAGCCGTTGCTGGAGGCAAATTCCGGATAGGCCTCCATGCCGTGTTCGCCAATGTCCAGACCTGTAAGCTCCTCTTCCTCGGTCACCCGAATGCCGCCGAAGATGGCGCCAATGATCTGCCAGGCGATAAAGCAGGTCACTACGGTCCAGATTCCGTAGGCAAGAACGCCCACGATCTGATAGCCGAATTGTGCAAAGCCGCCGCCGTTGAACAGGCCGATTCCAGCAGCTCCGGCATCCATGCCTTCAACACCCCAGAGGCCGATCACCAGAGTGCCCCAGACGCCACAGGTGCCGTGAACCGAGAAGGCGCCAACGGGGTCGTCAATGCCCATGCCGTCCAGAACGCCGACGGAAATCACCACGATCAGGCCGCCAACGAAGCCGGCAACCCATGAGCCCACCAGGGTCATGTTGCCGCAACCGGCGGTGATGCTCACCAGACCCGCCAGGATGCCGTTGATGATCATGGTCAGGTCCGGCTTGCCGGAGGTGATCTTGGACCACAGGGCGGCGCCGATGCCGCCGCCGGCGGCCGCCAGGGTGGTGGTCACCGCCACAAAGGGCACGTACTGGTCCATGGCCAGCTCGGAGCCGGGGTTAAAGCCGTACCAGCCGATCCAGAGCACCAGACAGCCCAGGGTGGCAATTCCCATGTTGTGACCGGGCATGGCCTGGGCCTGACCGTTGACGAACTTGCCGATCCTGGGACCCAGGAGAGCAGCTCCCACAACACCGGCCCAGGCCCCCACGGAGT
>NZ_JENA01000163.1 GCF_000586015.1 Candidatus Synechococcus spongiarum SH4
GCCCCGCCGTGGTTTTGCCCTTGCCCCGGCCTGTGAACACCAGCCGCAATCCCTTCTCACGCTGACGGGCCTGCACCCGTTGTTCCTGCACCTGCTGGCGCCGTTCCATGCGGCGGCGATAGGCGGTGGCATCCCGCTCTGGGGCCGTGGCGCCGCCGGAACCCAGATCCGCCGCTGCGGCATCCAAAGAGTGCTCCTGCTCTTGTGGTTTTTTTGGGGATGGGGTCATGGCGCAGGGGAAGGAGAGGGTTTCCGGGCGCTCACCAACTGGAGGGAGCCCAGGGCCAGGGTTTCAACGGCAACGGAGCCATAGCCCACCATGGTCAAGTCCGCCCCCAGGTTGGAGGTGAGAAAATCCACGGCGGTGTCCGTCTCGAACAAGTGGACAAACCACTGCTGGGGCCAACCCAGCAGGCCACGGGTGGGTTGCAGATCCAGGGCCGCAAACCAGCCGCCGGGCTGAAGCAGCCCCAAGGCCGCCTTCAGCAGCGCCAGCCGGGCAGGGCGATGGAACTCATGGAGCGCCAGGCTGATCTGCACCCCCGCAAACTGCTCCGGCGCCAACGGCGGCTGCTCCGCCAACCCCTGCACCGTCACCAGCTTCGGATGGGTGCGCGCCGCCCGTTCCAGGGCTTGACGGGAACAGTCCAATCCCGTGACCTGGAAACCACGGGCCAATAGAGGCCCACTGGCTGCACCGCCGCCACAACAGAGATCCAGCACTGCCGCTTGCGCCGGCAGCCGGGGCGCCAACCGTTGGGCGCAGAGTTGGCGCAACCGCTGGGGACCACCCACCGGCAGGGCGCCGATGCCGGTCACCAAGTGGTAGAACCAGGGATGGCCATAGGCGAAGGTGCGGAGGGGGCGACGGCTCATGGGCTGTCGGCGGTGTGGCGCCGCGCCAGGGCGGTGTTCACGGCCTGTTGTTGATCACGGTGGGTCATCCAGTGGTGATAGGTGCGGGTATGGATGGCCACGGAATGGCCCATCATGCGGGCGGCCACGGTGTCGGGGAGGCCCAGGTGAATGGTGCGCACGGCCCAGGCGTGGCGCAGGTCATAGGGGCTGAAGCCCACCTTGTAGCGGCGGAACTGCTCCATCACCCGCCGCCCCACCTGTTGCAGGGTGACCTGCTCCAGGTCGGTGGCGACCGGTGGCCGCCGCACGTCGGCCAGGGTGAAGTGCTTGACCCATTCCGGTAGAAAGGGCCAGACTTGGCGCTCGCCGGTTTTGCTGGTGGCCAGAACCTGCACCACGGGGGCGCCGTCCCCATGGAGGGCTGAGCAGTCACAGAAAAACACCTCGTGATTGCGCAGACCATAGGTGGCCATCACACCCAACACCCAGCGCCAGGCTGGATTGGGGATCCTGTGCCATGCCGCCATGATCTGCCGGTCGGTGGGAAGTTGGCGATGGCCGGCCCGGTGCAGACCGTATCCCCCTGACCGCACCGCCCAATCCTCAGGCAAGGGGATGCCCTCTTGACGGGCCAGGGCCGCCAACACCGTGCCGCACTGCTGGCGGCTGCGGCTGGCCAGTTGGTAGCTCTCCAGGGTCTGCACCAGCAACGCCCGACCCAGGGGATGGTGGTGCTGCTCCTGCACCATGGCCAGCCGCCGCAGATAGGGCCAATAGGCGGTGGCCCAGGTGCTGCGCCGCCCCGCCGGATTCCGGCTGCGCACAGGGTCGGACTCGAAAGCCTCCCGGAAGCGCTGCAAGGCGTGGGTGAACCCGTCAGCGGCGCCCCCCGCTCCCTGCCGATGGGGCCGTTGGCAACGGGGCCGGTTGGAAGGCCACCGGCTCCAGCAGAAGCGACCACCGGCCAGATCTCCGCAAACCTGGTGCAGCCGTTGCACAGCCGTCTCCAGACCCGTCCCGTCAGCCTTGAGGCCCAGGCTGAGGCGCTGCATCTGAAACCCCGCCCCGTCCCGCCGCGGCAACCGGCCCCGCAATCCCAACCGCTCCCCGCGCCGTTCAATGCGCAGGGGCAACCCGCCTGTGCGGAAGCCCTCATTGAGGATTTGCAGGCGCAGATCAAAGAGGGACGCCATCTCCTGGCTATGGGTTCTGAGTCCGGGAACCTCCTCCACAGGTTCGTTTGCCTTGATACGCTCCATGAACTACTTCTGCACAACGCGTGGACATTCAGTTGAGCCGGACCCGTCATGTGCGACGGGCTTACGGCATTGACGAGATTGCTCTTGTCCCTGGCGACGGCACCGTGGATCCTTCCCTGGTGCAGAGCCATTGGACCCTGGGGGGCATTGAACGTCCCATGCCCGTCATTGCCAGCGCCATGGATAGCGTTGTCGATGTGTCCATGGCGGTGCAACTCTCACAGTTGGGCGCTTTGGGTGTCTTGAATCTGGAGGGTCTGCAAGCCCGATACGACGATCCCGGCAGCGCTCTTGAGCAGATTGCCGCGGTGGAGGGGGAAGGATTTGTGGGCTTGATGCAGGAACTGTATAGCAAACCGATCCGGGAAGAACTCATTGTGGAGCGGGTGCGGCAGATCAAGGCTGCAGGGGGCATTGCCGCGGTGAGCGCCACCCCGGCGGGGGCCATGGCCTTTGGCCATGCCGTGGCCACGGCGGGAGCGGATGTGTTCTTTGTGCAAGCAACGGTGGTCTCCACCCGTCACCAGAGCCCCCCGGCCAGAACAAGCTGGACCTCAAGGCGTTTTGTCAGGAAATGCCCGTGCCGGTGGTGCTGGGCAACTGCGTCACCTACGGGGTGTGCATGGAGCTCATCCAGGCCGGGGCCGCGGGGGTGATGGTGGGCATTGGTCCTGGCGCCGCCTGCACCTCCCGGGGTGTGCTGGGGGTGGGGGTTCCCCAGGCCACAGCCATTGCCGACTGCGCCGCTGCCCGGGACGACGTGGAATGCAGTGGTGGTCCCTACGTGCCCATCATTGCCGATGGGGGCATCGTCACCGGGGGGGACATCTGCAAGTGCATCGCCTGTGGGGCCGATGGGGTGATGATCGGCTCCCCCATTGCCCGTGCGGAGGAAGCGCCGGGAGGCGGATTCCATTGGGGCATGGCCACCCCGTCGCCGGTGCTGCCCCGGGGCACCCGCATCCGGGTGGGCGCCACGGGCAACCTGGAACAGATTCTCCAGGGTCCTGCCCGGTTGGACGACGGCACCCACAACCTGATGGGCGCCTTGCACACCTCCATGGGAACCCTGGGGGCGCGCACCATCAAGGAGATGCACCAGGTGGAAATTGTGGTGGCCCCGTCCCTGCTGAGCGAGGGGAAGGTGTACCAGAAAGCCCAACAGCTTGGCATGGGCCGCTGAAGGGGCCGGTTGTCTGCTACAGTTGGCGTCCCAGGAAACCCAGTGACATGTCGAACGCCGCCCCGGTGACCGATGCTTCCTTTGAGGCGGACGTGCTCAAAAGCGATGTTCCCGTGTTGGTGGATTTCTGGGCGCCCTGGTGTGGACCATGCCGCATGGTGGCCCCCATCATCGACGAGATTGCCGTTGAGCTGGACGGCAAGATCAAGGTGGTCAAGCTCAATACGGACGAAAATCCCAACGTGGCCAGTCAGTTCGGGATTCGCAGCATCCCCACCCTGATGGTGTTCAAGGATGGGCAGCGGGTGGATACGGTGGTGGGGGCTGTCCCCAAGACCACGCTATCCAACACCATTGACAAGCATCTCAACTGATTCCTGCGGCGCCCTGACGGACAGTCCATCCCCGTTGCGTCAGCGGATCCTGGCGTTGGCGGACCAGTTGGCGGACCACGGCCAGGGGGAGTTGGCGGAGGGGGTGTTGGATCACTTGGTGGCCATCAGCCACATAACTCAGGAGCAGAGCGACTGGGAGCTGGTCCACGGCGCCC
>NZ_JENA01000164.1 GCF_000586015.1 Candidatus Synechococcus spongiarum SH4
CCCCGCCAGGAGGCGGATCAGGTGGACATCCTCAGTGGCTTGCTGGATGGCGTCACCCTGGGGACCCCCATCGCCATGGTGGTGCGCAACAAGGACCAGCGGCCTGGGGACTACAGCGCCATGGCCCACACCTTCCGCCCCTCCCATGCCGATGCCACCTACCAGGCCAAGTACGGGATTCAGGTCCGCAGCGGTGGCGGTCGCGCTTCGGCCCGGGAAACCATCGCTCGGGTGGCTGGCGGCGCCGTTGCCCGTCAGTTGCTGCGCCACCTGCACAACACCGAGGTGGTGGCCTGGGTGGAGCAGGTGCATGACCTGGTGGCCCGGGTGGACCCTTCCACAGTGGGCACGGCCCAGGTGGACGCCACCATGGTGCGCTGTCCGGATCCGGCGGTGGCCGAATCCATGATCACCAGGATCAAGGCCGTTGGCCAGGAGGGAGACTCCCTGGGGGGCGTGGTGGGTTGTGTGGCGCGCCACTGCCCGGCGGGACTGGGGATGCCGGTGTTCGACAAGCTGGAGGCGGACCTAGCCAAGGCGGTGATGTCCTTACCCGCCACCAAGGGCTTTGAAATCGGGTCGGGCTTTGCCGGCGCCCGTCTGCGGGGTAGTGAGCACAACGACGCCTTTCTCGCCACCGGTGACGGCTCCATCCGCACCGCCACCAATAACTCCGGCGGGATTCAGGGGGGCATCAGCAACGGGGAGCCCATCACCATGCGGGTGGCCTTCAAGCCCACCGCCACCATCCGCAAGCCCCAGAATACCGTGGATGCCAGCGGGGCGCCGGTGGTGTTGGCGGCCAAGGGGCGCCATGATCCCTGCGTGCTGCCCCGGGCCGTGCCCATGGTGGAGGCCATGGTGGCCCTGGTGCTGGCCGATCACCTGCTGCTGCAACAGGCCCAGTGCAGCCTGTTCTGAGTGCGTCGCCAAGGTGGGGACGGGCTAGGCAGGACGAAACTGTCAAGCTCAGGACTGACCCACTGTAGAGTGGGATAACTGTTGTCGATTTTCCGCCCCATGGCCAATGCCCTGGCCGCTAAAAACAACCTTGCACTCAGCCTGTTTTCCGGTGCTGGTGGCATGGACGTCGGCGTTGACTCGGCTGGCTTCAGAACGATATGCGCCGTGGAGTTAGACCCCCATGGAGCAGAAACCCTGCGCCGCAATGCAAATGGGAAGAGGGTTTTGCAGGTAGATATCCGTAGCCTTGATATCGAGCAAACAGGTGAGTTGTTGGGGATCCCTGCCGGGGGCTTGGCTCTTTTGCATGGTGGTCCACCATGCCAGCCCTTTAGCCAAATCGGGAAACGGGAAGGAACTGATGATCCCCGGGGTGGATTGGCTTTCCAGATGGTGCGCTTTGCTTCAGCGCTACGGCCTATCGCGATCATCATGGAACAGGTTCCTCAATTTCTTAATCACGAAGTTGCGGATATTTTGTCAGATAAACTCAGTAGATTGGGATACGAGTTGCACATGGCAATACTCAATGCCGTGAATTATCATGTGCCTCAGAATCGCAAGCGGGCTATCATTGTTGGCGTACCCCAAGGAACAAGGTACACCTTCCCCACGCGAACCCATGTATGGGATATGACGGTAGGGGATGTCCTGAAAGATCTGCCCCCGGCCGCTGCTCCACCTGATCCTCCTGCCGTAGCCAATCATGTGGACATCACGCCGCCCCGTGATCGTGAACGGATATCCTATGTCCTTGAAGGGGAATGGCTTTCCAAGTCCAAAGCTCCCCCGGAAATCGTTCAACGGCTCACGCCAAAAGACTCAACAAAATTTCGCCGCCTGGATCGCGGCAAGCCATCCCTCACACTTCGTTGCGGAGAAACCCCATATCACCCGGTTGAGAATCGCTATTTAACTCCAAGAGAAGCTGCCCGCATTCAGGGGTTCCCCGACTCACATATTTTCACTGGCCCCATTCGACGACGGACGGGCATTGTCCCCAACCTCGATCAGCACCGCCAAGTGGCAAATGCTGTTCCTCCCCCACTGGCTCGGGCAGTGGCTCAAAGTGTAAGGACTTCATTATGTCTATAATTAGCGAGCTTTACGGGTACACCCTCACCACAAGCGGCGCCTATGGTGCAGACACTCTCCAAGCCCGATGCCCACACATGGACAACCGCCTGTGGGACGGTGGAGGCAACCGAGACATGATGCGCTGGCCCGCAAACAGGGAACCGTTGGCATCGCTTTTTGATTCATCGGTAGGGCGCAAAGGCGGCGGCTTCATTCCTTGTGGCGTGTGTTCGGTTGAGTCCGGCAGGGAGCAGTGGGCAGTTTGCCCCCACCGGCTCCTTGCGCTGGATGTTCTCAACCCATCGCCACAGCAACGTCCCTTACGTGACAGGGTATTGAAGTTGGCGGGATTCTGCGAAGGCGACACTGTACAGGTTTGGTCGGAAGTCACGTTGAGAGACAAGTATGTCAATTACCGCCTTGACTACGTACTACGCAATGGTAGCGCCCCTCCCTGCATCGTTGAAATTATGACGGCCTCCACCTCTGGAGGCAACAAAGAGAAGCGGACAGATATGCGGTCCGCCTTTTGTGATGCGGTGTTTTATGCAACTGGACGCTTGACGGAGCGTCGCAACTCACCCGGTGTCAACACGCGCCAGGTATGGGCGCGTATGGCATCCCAAATAATCGTCAAGTCGGAAATTGCAAACAAGTGGGGAGGACGTGCAATATGGGTCGTACAAGACACATTGATGTCCTACATCGGAGCACAAACAGGACTGAACCTGGACAAGTTGCGGTCTGCTTCATGGAAAGCCGGAGAGATCAACGTCATATCGGCGAGCCTGACTTCTCCTTCTGATTTCTCACTGTATTCCGGTCCGGTACATGCACGTTTTCCCGGGGATGCGTGCTGGACTGATTTGCTTCGTGCGCCTGCCATACCTCAACAGGAGGCGCTGGTTAAAAAGTTGACCGATGAGACGATGGCAGCTCATTTTACCTTCCAAGAGGATATGCCATGAGCAACTTCCACTTTTGAGTGCCCACCCCACTAAACAGCGAGTCCCAAATCCGCTGCGGCCTGAATAGCTAGCTGCCGCACATAGGGATGAAGGGGCTCTTGCTGTGGGGGGTCGGCATCCTCCGGCAGGGGCCACGGCGCCGTGCGGCATTCACCAGAGGCGTTGCGCAAGTGAATGGCCCCCTCCCGGCTGGAGCACCAATACCGGCGACCCTGCTTCTGGATCAGCACCTCTTGCCGGGCCGGGCGCAGGGCCTCAATCTCCAATTGAAGCCGAGGTTGTACACCCCGCCGATCCCAGCCAATCCGGAACGCCGCGTCCACCTGTTGCGGCGCCGGCCCATCGGACCAGCGCCAGGCAATGGCCGGGAAACGGGCTTCGCCACACGCCAGCTCGAACCTTCGGTGACCACCCCGTAGGCCCTGCTGCCTGAGCACTCGGCAGTTATGCGACCAGAACAAGGGAACCGGATGACCGATACCAAAGGGGGCCAGGGCGCGGAGGCTTGCCAGGAAGGCCCCGTTGATCCGCTCCAGACTCAAGTGGGCCTCCGGGGCCACCACCGCGGCGCTTTCCCCTTGCTGAAGGGCGGTGGCGGCCCGCTGCTCCAGCCGCTCCTGCAGGGTGGCAACCCGGTGGGGGACAACGGTGAATCCCCCGGCGGCGGGGTGTCCCCCGAAGACCTCCAACAGATCCCCGCAGGACTGAAGCGCTGCATCCACGGCAAACCAGCGAGGGGCCCGCACGGAGGCGCGGAAACGCCCCTGGTTATCCCCTGCCAGCAGGGCCACCGGGCGGCCAAAGCGCTCCATCAACCGGGCGGCGACAATACCGATCACC
>NZ_JENA01000165.1 GCF_000586015.1 Candidatus Synechococcus spongiarum SH4
GGCAATCTGGATTTCAGCATCAACCCTGTTTTGAGTCAGCAATTGGGCCTGGGAACCCAACTGCTGCTCATGGGGGCGTTGCTGGTGGGTTTCGGGATCAAAATCCCCCTGTTCCCTTTCCATAGCTGGCTACCGGATGCCCATACCGAGGCCTCCACTCCCATCTCCGTGCTGTTGGCGGGGGTGCTGCTCAAACTGGGCACCTACGGCCTGCTGCGCTTCTGCCTGACTCTCTTCCCCGAAGCCTGGGGGCTGCTGGCTCCCGGTCTGGCAGGCTGGGCGGCGGTGTCGGTGCTCTTTGGCTCCCTCGCCGCCATTGCCCAGACCGACATGAAGCGCATGGTGGCCTATAGTTCCGTGGGCCATATGGGCTACGTGCTCCTGGCCGCTGCCGCCGCCACCCCCATCAGCCTGTTGGGGTCCCTGCTGCAGATGTTGGCCCATGGGTTGATTTCCGGTCTGATGTTTCTGCTGGTGGGGGTGATCTATCGGGCAACGGGCACCCGGGATCTGACGGTTTTGCGGGGCCTGCTGAATCCTCAGCGGGGCCTTCCCCTCACAGGGGGGCTGATGATTCTGGCGGTGATGGCCAGTGCCGGGATTCCAGGGATGGCTGGTTTCGTGGCGGAATTGATGGTGTTTCGCGGCAGCCTGCTCACCTTCCCGCTGGCCACACTGCTGAGCATGGTGGGATCCGGATTGACAGCCGTCTACTTCCTGCTGCTGGTGAATCGGGCTTTCTTCGGGCGCCTGGCCACGGAACCCGGCGGGAAGCCCCCGGCCCTCCTCCCCCTGGCGGGTCTGGCCCGACAGGCGCCGGCGGTGGCGCTGGCGGCAGGAGTGGTGCTGATGGGTCTCTGGCCCCAGGGATTGGTAAATCTGGCTGTGGCCAGCACGTCGGCCCTGGGCCAACCCACCGCCGCCGTCTTCACCAGCGGCGCCTTCACCGCCGTTGCCGTGGCCGGCGGCAGCCAGCCAGCAGCAGGTGACGTCCTCCGGGAGGCGATGGCCCATGGCGGCTGACATGTCTTCCGATCCCCTCTCCCCCCTGCTGCAGCGGCTGCTGAGCGGTGTGCCGTTGCTGGCGGAGTCTCCCACCCATGTGCTGGAGGTGGTGGGGGTGCTGGAGAGCTATGGGGAGGTGCTGGATGCCTACAGCCGCAACCTCATCTACCAGGGGGAGCAGCAGTTTCTGAATCCCTTCCCTGTGTTCCGGTTTTTCAACGGTGAACTCACCTGGGGAAAATTTTGGCGTCATCTCAACCATGATCGCATTAACTTTGAATACGCGGAGTATTGTCAGAAGGCCATGCTCTGGCATGGAACCGGTGGGCTGGACGCCTTCCTGGAGAGTGAGCGCTTTGCCCACATCTGTCAGCAGGTGGCCCATCTCAAGCGGCGCCATGATCCCCTGTTGGGGGTATTGAGTGGCCTCTTCCCCCAGTTCCTGCCGGAGTTGATTCGTTCGGCCGCCACCACCCATGCCCTGGGGCAATTCTGGCGGGTGATGAGTGACCTGTTCCTGGATCTGGCCCGCGCCCACCGGGAGGGGCGGATCACCTCCGTTGCCAGCATCGTGGAGTTTGTGAAGACGGGACTTGTGGCCGCAGCCGACCTGCCCATTCGCTATGGGGTGCAACTCCATGGCGCCACGGTGGCCATCCTGCCGGAAGACGCACAACTCACCTTCCTCATGGATGTGGCGGTTCCCTATGTGGAGGCCGTGTTTCTGCGGGGTATGCCTTTCCTGGGCACCCTCTCCTTCAATGCCCAGGCCACGCAAATCCCCCACGACCAGGGGCAATTTGCCTACGGGGCTTTGTTTGCAGACCCCTTGCCCACCATGGGGGCCGGCATCCCCCCCAGCCTGCTGATGCAAGACATGTACCGCCATCTGCCCCGTGAACTGGAGGCCGCGTACCGGAGCCAGGGCCGGGGGGTGGTGGACATCCACGTGAAAATCTGCATGAGTTTCCAGAAGGCCATGTTCTGCGTCACCAACGGGGCCATCAACGGCACCATGCCCTATCCCCTGGATGATCCGGATCCCCGGCGCCAGGGCGCCAACCGGGACCACTGCACGGGGTGGCTGGAGCGCCTGCGCCAAGCACAACTCACGGCGCTGCCCGCCAGCGGTCCCGAGACGATCCGCACCCACGGCCACCCTTGAACCCATGGGCAACCCATCCCCCGACCCTGTCTGGAGCCGGCGCCAACGTCCCCCCCGACTGGAGCGCCGCCTTGGCTTTGCCGACTACCCCCAGGTGCGCCATTTCCTTGAGCGGCTGGAGCGTCTCTGTGAGCAACGTCAGCGGTATCCCGACCTCAGCTTTGGCCGCACCTACGTGAATCTGACCATCTACCCGAACCAGGATGCCGCCAACGTGGGCAGCGCCGAGGAAGAGTTTGCCCGGGATATTGATGGGTTGCTGTAGGGTGTGGGGCTGGCGAATCTGCCAAAATGAATCAATGTTAGACTTGGGCTCAACGCCCGTACCCCCTTTGTGTGGAGGCGACCATGCTGACCCGGTTGGAAGTGGATGGATTCAAGAACATGGTGAACTTTTCCCTGGATTTCGGGCCGTACACTTGCATTGCTGGCCCTAACGGAGCCGGTAAGTCCAACATCTTCGACGCCATCCGCTTTCTATCGTTACTCACTGACCATACCATAAACGAGGCGGCGCTGCAAACACGGAATGCAGGGGAAGAGACGGGAAACATACAGGATCTGTTTTTCTTTGGTGCCGGAGAACGCAGCTCTCGTATGCGATTCTTGGCAGAAATGATTGTTGACGAGAAGGTACGTGATGATTTCGGTCGCGAAGCCAAAGCGTCATCTTCATTTTTGCAATACGAAATTGCTTTTCGGTATGCAGATCCTTCTCCCACCACTGGCTTTCTGGGTGGATTGCTGTTGGAGAAAGAGGAACTGAACTACATCACTCAACAGGAGGCGATCCATCGTTTGAAATTTCCCAACAGGAAAAATAAATTCCTGAATAGTGTCGTACACAACAGCCGCAGGGGGGCCGGCTTTATTTCAACCAAGCGGGATCCCACAACCGGTCAAGCAGCCATATCCGTCCACCAGGATGGGGGCTCAAGAGGCCGGGAACGGCCATCACCCGCCAAGATGGCCGCGAAGACCATCATTGGCACGGAAAACACCTCGTTCACCCCCACCATCCTGGCCGCCCGGAACGAGATGCGCAGTTGGCGTGTTCTGGCCCTTGATCCAGCCGCCATGCGCCGCCCGGACCACTCCACACAACCACCCGGCATCGCCGCCAACGGCGCCCATATTCCGGCAACGTTGCAGCACCTGGCCTATGCAGCACCGCAAGACGATCCTGAATATGACGTTTGTGGGCAGATGTCGCGTCGCTTGTCAGAACTGGCGCCGGTGAAGGGCGTGAGCGTTGACGAAGACAAGCAGCGCCAACGACTGGCCTTGGAGATCATGGAACATTCTGGCCTGAAGCTCCAGGCCAACTCCATCTCGGACGGCACGCTGCGGTTCCTGGCCTTGGCGGCGCTTGCTGAAACCGTCGACGAAAGCGCAGTCATCTGCATGGAAGAACCGGAAAACGGCATCCATCCGGCAAAACTCAACGCCATGAACCGATTGCTCCATGACATAGCAGTGGATCCAGAGGAGGAAGCCGTCGCTCCCGACAATCCACTGCGGCAAGTAATCGTGGCAACCCACTCACCGTATTTCGTGCAGCTTCAAGACAAAAACGATTTGGTCCTGGCCAAAAATCCCGCAGTGAGAAGCGCTGCGGGGGATGTGGTCTTCCCCCTCAAGTGCTGTTCCATATTGGATTCCTGGCGTGA